>JAAYXS010000510.1 GCA_012515775.1 Phycisphaerae bacterium | reverse complement strand
CCTGCGCGACGTCGGCGGATTCGACGAGTCCTACGACGCCGCGGATTTCTATGACCTGCGGCTGCGCCTGCTGGAAAAATACCGCCCCGTGCATGTCGCCAACCGGTTCGCCGGTTCGCTGTACACCCTGGCCGCCCCAGCGAAAGCTCACAACGTTTTCGACTACCTGCTCGCCGGCAAGCCCGCTCAGCTCGAAATGGAGCGCGCCTGCACGGCGCACCTGAAGCGCACCGGCGCTTACCTCGCCCCCGGAGCGCACCTTCACCGGGTCACGTATTCGCCGCAAGAGGAAAGCCGCTTCGCCGAATGCCTCGCCAGCGTCGTCATTCCCGTCTACCAGCGCCCGGGCTTCATCGGCCGCGCCATCGAAAGCGTGCAGGCCCAAACCCAGCGCCGCGTCGAAGCCATCGTCGTGGTCAACGGCGGTCGCGACGACCCGACCGCGGCCGAAGTCGGCCGCTACATGCCCGGCGGCGACCGTTACCAGCCCGCCGCGCCGCCTGTGAGCCTGATTGTGCTGGATGTCAACAACATCGGCCTGTGCCTCAACACCGGCATCGCAGCCGCGCGCGGCAAGTATTATGTCCAGCTCGACTCCGACGACCGGCTGAAACCCGACGCGGTTGAAAAGCTGCTGGCGATCTTCGACTCCGATCCGGCCATCGGCATGGTGATCGGCTCCTACGAAGTCTGGACCCTGAACGAGCAAACCGGCGCACTCGCGCGCAATACCGAAATCCCAGTCGTCACGCACGATGAATGGACGGCTGACAACGGTCGCAACAACCTCCTGCGCATCAACGGCGCCGGCGCCCCGCGCGCCGCGCACATCAAGCTCATCCGAGAACTCGGCGGGTTCGGCCTGAACGACACGCCGCACAGTCGCAACTACGGCGAGGACTACGACCTGGTGCTGCGCCTGAGCGAGCACTACGCCATCGGCCGCGTTTGGGACCCGATCTACGAAGTGATCCGCCATTCCGGCGGCACAGATCACGCCATCGATCAGGCCACGATCGACCGCAACGACGAGGCCAAGGACCACATGCGTCTGGAGGCGCTAGAGCGGCGCCGCCGGCTGAACGCGAATGACCAGCGACAGTGACAAATGAGCAATGACGGGTGGCCGATGGCAAAAGCGCCCTGCGCCAGTCGTTCTAACTCTTCATTTGTAATTCGCCGTTTGGCGCTTATTCGTACCTAAGCGCATCCACGGGATTCAGCCGGCTGGCCTTGAGCGCCGGATAAATCCCGCTCAGCACCCCCACCACGGTGGACGTCGCCACAGCCGTGATCATCACCATGGGCGTAATCTGGGTGCGGAAGAACTGGACCACCACCTTGTTCAGCAAGTCGGCGAACATGGCGCCCAGCAGCAGGCCGAACGCCCCGCCGAGAAAGCTGATGATCAGCGCTTCAAGCAGGAATTGCAGCAGGATGTCCCCGCGCCGCGCACCAACGGCCATACGGACCCCGATCTCGCGGGTGCGCTCGGTGACCGAGACCAGCATGATGTTCATGATGCCGATGCCCCCCACCAGGAGGCTGATGCCGGCAATGTTATAGAAGACGATCTTCCAAATCAGCATGATTTGGTTGAAGCTCTGCAGCGACTCCTCCTGATTGAACACATGGAAGTCGTCGTCCTCGCCGGGGCGAATGTGGTGCGACCCCCGCAGAACGCGCTGCACCTGCTTCTGCACCTCCTCGACCTGCGTCGCGTCCTTGACGCCGACGGTGATGCGCAGCAGCCACTTGCGGTTGAAGAAGCGCTTCAGCCCCGCTTCGATCGGCAGGTAGACCGCCTCATCCGCATCCAGAAAGCCGAGCGAGCCCTTCTTCTCCATCACGCCCAGCACGCGGTAAGCCTTCTCGCCCACCTTGACGGTCTGCCCGACCGGATCCATCCCGCCGAAAAGCTTGTCCGCGATCTTGGCCCCCAGACACACGACCGCCGCCCCCTCGTCCTCCGAGTGGGTCTTATTGAGCACTTGACCGTGCTGGGCCTCGAAGGCGTGCATCGTAAAGTACTCATCCGAGGTTGCGATCACGACCGCCGCTGGATAGCTGTTCTGAAAGTACTTGATGGTGGCCGAACCGGTGCACTCGGGCGCGACCGTGTCAATCTGGTCCGCCAGTTCGCGCTTCAGCAGGCGTACGTCTTCCAGCGTCAGCGTCTGGGCCAGGCCCACCGGCCGGCCCTCGACCGAGGCCGCGGTCGGGTGGATGTACAGGAGGTTGGAGCCCAGCGACTTGAAGCGCTTGGCGATGTCGTTCGAGAACCCCTCCAGGATCGACATGCACGCGACCACCGAGCCGACGCCGATCAGCACGCCCAAGGTCGCCAGCAGCGAGCGCAGGAAGTGTGAGTCCAGGCTGCGCAGCGCGGTCCAGGCTAGCCGCAGATAAAACATCCAGCTCACGCCTCCGGCTTCGAATCGGTCGGCTGTTCGTCAGACGCGTCGCATTTTAGCGGTGGCCAATGATAACGCGAGCAAGCGCCTGCGGGCGAGCAGCAAGCTACCACCCGACAGAAAGCGACACAGACTCGCCCCGCGGGCGGCGCGATCAAGGGCCGCACAACACATGCGGGCTAGACCCCGCCACAGGCCGTCAATTGAGCCCCAGGCTGCGGTCGTTGTACAGCGAGCGGTCGGGCTGGCCCACGTACCCGGTCAGGAAGAAAAACTGGTTCTGGGTGATGACCGGGATGTGCATGGCAATGGCCTGCTTCTTCAACGGCTCGAACTTCTCCACGTTTTCGAGCGAGCGGCGTTCGGCCTGGTCGCGTTGGATATCCGATGCGTAAGGCGGCAGCGGCGGAACTTTCGAGGCCGTGCCGATGACCACGAAATCAACGGATTCATCCAGCTCGGGCACGACCTGCCCCCCCCACCGGCGAACCATGCTCTTGATCTCTTCGGCGCCGTCCGGATCGATCTGCCCGTCATAGTTCAAATCGAAGTTGCCGCAGACCACGAATTTCGGCTTGCGGCCCTGCTCGTAAGCGATGTTGACGATAATGTCCCCTTCCGTGATCGGCTGGGCGGCATCGTTGCGCGTGATCCGGCACTCGGCGGTTTCGTCCATGATGGTGACCACGTCGATCGAGCCCTTGCCGCGCAGCGTGCGGTTAGGCGTGGCAGTGTGCGAGAAAACCTCGAAGCTCATGCCGACTTTGATGTTGTTGTTGGCGCCCAGGTTGATGTAGACCAGGGCGCTGCCGGGAATGGCCCGCAGCACCCGTCCGTCGGCTTTCTTGAGAATCGCCTCGGGGTCGAACGCCCCGGCCAGCTCCTCGATCTTCCTTTGGAAGCCCGCGATCTGCTTATCGCGCCGCGTACGCTCGAGGTCCCACTCGCGCTTATCGGTTTCCGCGGCGCGTCGCAGGTCCTGCAAGTCCTTCTCGCGGGTTTCGAGCAGGTCCCGCAGATCGCGCACCTGGGCGTCTTTGGCAGCCAGCTTGCTGCCGAAATCGGCTACCGCACGCTCGTAATCGCTCTTGGTGTCAGCGATCTGGTCCTCAAACTCGTCGCGCGCCGCCTTGAGCTGCTGCGTCAGCGACTCGATATTCTGTTGCGCCTCCGCCAATTCAAGCGCCTGGCTCTTCTTGGTCTCGGCCAGCGCGGTGGCGTGCTGGTCCAGCTTGCGAATCGCCGTCAGCAAGGTGTCGCTGGCGCTGATCGGATGCGTGGCCGCGACTTGCCGCAAGAGCTCGTTTGACTGCTCCTCCAAGACCTTGGCAATCAGCTTGGATTCGCCGGCGACAAGCTGTGAGACCCGCTCAAGGTCCTCCGTCATCAGCTTGAACACCGTCGCGCCCGAGCCACGCGCCGTGGCTTCATTGTCGTAATAGGTCCCCAGCGGAGCGGCCGGCTGGCCCAGGTGCTTGATCCGCGCCTCGGCCGATTCGGCCCGGTGCTGAAGCTCTTTTACGCGCGTCAATTGGAAGATGAACAGGCCCAGCGCGGCGACGGAGATGAACGCGAAGACAATCAGACCAATCTGCGCCCCGCTAATTCCGCCGCCTCGGATGGTGGCCGGTCGACCCGCCATTTTGAACTCCTCTAAGCTGACCACCCGCCGCGGGCGGTCGTGGCGCGCCGCCCAACCAGGGCACTACCGGCGCGCTCGCGGCTCAATACCTCAGTATGGAAGAGCCAAGCTGACTTGTCAAAGCAGCCGCCCCCCACGATCCGAGCCCGAAGCGCCAGCGAGGGCAAAACTCCGCACGCCGCGCCGCTCGGGACCCAAGCCAGCCGACCCTCCGATAACCGAACCGCGACGCCCAGGCGCGGTCATTCCTCCGGTTCGAGAACCGTCATGAACGCTTTTTGCGGGATATCCACGTGGCCGATGGTTTTCATGCGCTTCTTGCCCTCCTTCTGCTTCTCCAGCAGTTTGCGCTTGCGGGTCACATCGCCGCCGTAGCATTTGGCCGTAACGTTCTTGCGGAACGGCTTGATCGTCTCGCGGGCAATGACCTTGCTGCCGATGGCGGCCTGGAGGGCGATTTCGAACTGATGCCGGGCAATCTCGCGGCGAAGCTTGATCAGGAAACGCCGGCCGCGGGCTTCGGCCTTGCTGCGGTGGCAGATGAGGCTCAGGGCGTCGACCGGCACGGAGTTGACCAGGATATCCAGCTTGACCAGGTCGGAGGCGCGATAGGCTATCACGTGGTAATCCATCGTGCCGTAGCCCTTGGTCACGCTTTTGAGCTTGTCGTAGAAGTCATACAGAATTTCGTTGAACGGGAAGTCGTACGTCAGCATCACGCGCGTCGGCGAGAGATACTCCGTGCGCTTGTATTCGCCGCGCCGCTGCTCGGCCAAGGCCATGATCGAGCCGATCGCGTCGGCCGGCGTGATGATCGACATTTCGACGATCGGCTCGCGCAGCTCCAGAATCTGCCCGAAATCAGGCAGGTCACCGGCGGATTCGACGCGTTTGACCGTGCCGTCGTGCAACACCACTTCGTACGTGACGCTCGGAGCCGTCTGAACCACGCTCACGCCGGCCTCGCGCTCCAGCCGCTCCTGGATAATGTCCATGTGCAGCAGGCCCAGGAAGCCGCACCGATAGCCGGGGCCGAGCGCGTCCGAATGCTGCGGCGTGAAGGAGAAAGAGCCATCGTTGAGGCTTAGTTTTTCGAGCGCCTCGCGCAGGTTATCGTACTTCTCGCCGCTGGAGGGAAAGAAGTCGCAGAAGACCATCAACTGCGGCGGCTTGTAGCCGGGCAGCGGGGTCGGGACCGGGTGCACGGCGTCGGTGATCGTGTCGCCCACCGTGACGTCCGCCAGGGTCTTGATGCTGGCGACCAGATAGCCGGTTTCGCCGGCGGCGAGTTCGGGGACGGGCGTGATCGCGGGGCGAAGTTTGCCGAGTTCAGTAACGACATAGTGCCGCTCGCGGCCCATCAGCAGAACCTTCTGCCCCTTGCGGATGGTGCCCTGAACCACACGGATATAGCACACCACGCCGCGGTAGTCGTTGTACTCGGAGTCGAAAATCAGGGCCTGCAGCGGAGCGTTGGGATCGCCCTTGGGCGGCGGCAGGTGGGCCGCAATGGCCTGCACCAGTTCCTCGACGCCCTGTCCGTTCTTGGCCGAGACGAACTGCACATTGTCCGCGCTGATGCCCAGGACGTGCTCGATTTCGAGGGCCGCGTCTTCGGGCATCGCGCCGGCCAGGTCGATCTTGTTGATGACCGGGATAATCTCGAGCCCGTTTTCGAGGGCGGCGTAGGCGTTGGCCACGGTCTGAGCCTGCACGCCCTGCGTGGCGTCGACCACCAGCAACGCCCCATCGCAGGCGGCCAGGGCGCGGTCCACCTCGTAATGGAAGTCGACGTGCCCGGGCGTGTCGATCAGGTTGAACATGTAGGTCTCGCCGCCGATCTTCATGTCGAGCGTGACGACTGAGGCTTTGATGGTGATGCCACGCTCGCGCTCCAAGTCCATGTCGTCGAGGATCTGCTGGCGCAGCTCGCGCATTGAGACGGCCCCGGAGCGCTGAATCAGCCGGTCGGCCAGGGTGCTCTTGCCGTGATCGATGTGGGCGATGATCGAAAAATTCCGGATGAACTTGCGGTCCATAATCCTCGTTGGCGGCTGCTCCGCCGGGCAAACTCTCGCATTATAGTCGGGATACGGCCGCGCCGGCCACCAAACGGGCCGGCGCGCTGGTTTGCATAGTGTAACGAATGTTGGCGGGAACTCCCGGAGCGGAGAGTCGAAACTTTTCCTGCGACAAATCCCCCGACGCCGGACACGGCGTCCGACGCTGATTGCCCCGCCGCCGTCGCGCCGTGCAGCTACTCGTTACAAGCGGCGTCGGCGTCTTCGGCCCAGGCTACATATTCGGCCACGCTCATGAACTCGGCGCCGTGCTCCACAGCGTAGTCGAGAAAACTCACGTACGCCTGAAATCGGCCTTCATCGACGCCGCTGAATTTGGGATGAAATTCGACCAGCAGCGGCCGATTCGCGGCCTGTTGCTTGTCAAACTCGCTTTTCAACAAGGCCTCCCAATCCGCCGCCGAAAGGTTGTCGAACGGATTGTCGCAGAAAGCGGACAAGCGGCCCTCGTTGTCGGCCGCATGCATCGGCACGGCCCAGAAGCTGTACGTTGGTGAGCGATACGGCAGGACGTCGGCCTCGTGGCCGGGCAAACAATTTCGACCGGCGACGAAGGCCAGATTGTAAACAAAGCCCATAGCATCCAGGATCTCCCACGTATCCTGGTTCTGGTCGAAGCGCGTCGCGCGGAAGCCTTTGACCGGCGCTCCGAGGCAACTCTCCAGCGCGTTTTTGGTGGTCGTGAGGAGCTGCTCCTGTTCGGCGCGGGTCAGGTCAGACATCGTGCCGGACTCCGGCCGAAGGAAGGCCATGATCTCGTAGCCCTCGTTGTGCAATGCTTTTATGCGTTCGCAGTTCTGGCCTGCAAAGTCGCCGTCCGTCAGGATGGCGGCCGTACCGCCACGAGCGCGCAGCTCGTCGACCATGCGGTCGAGGGCCTGGGCGTCCTCGGTTTCCGTGAGCTGCAGGACGAGGCGGGCCTTGTTATCCGCGGGCGTCTTGTCACAGAATGGACACGGGCAACCACCAAGCAGCAAGAGGCCTATTGCGGGAATGACTCTGCCGAGCACGAGCTGCACTCCTTTCCGGCGCGCACCTCTCGTTCGACCAGTCTGGCAGGTCCGGCGGCGCGCGCCACACCGGCCGTCACTGAATTGCTCAGACTGCTTTCAGGGCCTGCTCGAGATCGGCGATTAAGTCGTCCACGTCTTCGATGCCCACGGAGTAGCGAACCAGGCCATCGGTAATGCCGGCCACGATCCGATCCTCGCGGGACATTCCTGCATGTGTCATTGACGCGGGGTGCTCGATCAGCGTCTCGACGCCGCCCAGCGATACTGCCAACGTGGCTAAGCGTACATTGTCCATCAAACGCACGCCAGCCTCGATGCCGCCTTTTAGCTCGAAACTGATCATGGAGCCGAAACCGGACATCTGGCGTCGGACAAGTTCGTGTTGCGGATGCGACGGCAGGCCGATGTAGCGGACCCAAGCCACCTTGGGGTGGGCCTCAAGCCAGCGGGCAATCTGCAGCGCGCTTTGCTGAGCGCGGTCGATGCGCAGGCCAAGAGTCTTCAGGCCGCGAATGACCAGAAAGGCCTGGTGGGGGTCCATGTTGCAGCCCAGATTTACCATTAGAGGCCGAATTTTGCGGTACAGTTCTTCAGTCCGCGTGACGACAACCCCACCGACTACGTCAGCGTGCCCGTTGATGAACTTCGTAATGGAATGCAGAACGATGTCAGCGCCTAACTCCAGCGGACGCTGCAGATATGGGCTGGCGAAGGTGTTGTCCACCACGAGCACGCAGCGATTGTCATGCGCGATCTTCGCGACGGCACGCACGTCGGTGACTTGCATGGCCGGATTTGACGGCGTCTCGACGTACACCAGGCGGGTGGTAGGTCGCATCGCCTCCCGCACGTTTGCCGGATCGGACGTATCCACGTATGAGGATTCCACGCCGAAGCGCGCCAGATGCTGTTCGACCAGCCCGCGGGACGGCCCGTATACCGAGGCGGTGCTGACCAGGTGCGCGCCTGAATCGAGCAGAGCCATATAGATCGAAGCGACGGCGCCGAGCCCGGAACTGGTGGCGATGCCGCCAAAACCGCCTTCGAGGCCGGCGACTGTATCTTCCAGCGCGCGGATAGTCGGGTTTCCGATGCGGGTGTAGATATAACCGTCTCCGCGCCCGGCGAAGAGCGCGGCGCCGTGTGCCGCATTGCGGAAGGCGAACGTCGACGACTGGTAAATCGGGACATTCACAGCACCGTACTGGTCGGCGGCGGCCCGCGTGTGCACCAGCCGCGTGTTGATGCCCGAGCCGAAGTTGGTGTGGGAGTGCTCACTCATGCTTGCATTCGCGTCGTCAGAAACCATGTTTTCACCTTCCGTGTGTTATGGCCCGCGGAGAATGTAGTACGTCTGGTCGACGAGGACTTCCATGCGCGCGGCCGTTACTCAAAACAAATCATTCAGAACCTTCAGAATTTTTTGGGGATTGGCTGCCAGCGCGGTCGGCAGTTCCGCCAGAGTACCCGGGCGGCGTTTCAGGACCGCCAGCACCGCATCGCGGCTGATCTGCCCGGGCAGCGGCGCCGCGCTGAACGTCGTGCAGCGCCGCGAACTCCAGCGACGCGCCTACTTCTATGGGCTCGATATCACCTGCCATTTCCGCCGCCAGAGTCGCCAGGGCGGACAGCCCAGTGCAGTGTGCCGGACAAACCCGCCCGATACCCAAAGCGGCGAACTCACGGGCCGTACGCCTCACCCGCTCCACGGGCGCACCCTGCAAGTGCATTCCGCCCAGGATGCCCGCCAATCGCAGGCCGGGGTGCAGGGCGCCGATGTAGTGCAGCGTGTTAATGATGCCGGAATGGGCGCAGCCCAGCACGACGACGGCCCCGTCCGCCGTGCGCACAACCAGGGCCTGATCATCGCTTAACGGATCGCGTCGCAGGCCGGCCGCATCCAGAAAGAAGCTGGTTTCGCCGGGCTCGAAGTCAGTGGCGCCGGGCACTTCGCCGGTCAGCCATGCATCGGGCGCAATCCGGGTCGGTGTGCGCGTGGCAACCAGTCGCCCTGCCAGCCGCGTGTGCAATTCCGCGAACGACATCGGCGCGCCGATCCCGCGGATTCGGCCGTCCGGGGCGCGCTTGTATTTCGGCTCCAAAGCGGCCGGATGAGCGAATACGCGCGCTGCGGGACAGGCCTCCAACGCGGGTGCCAGACCGCCGGTGTGATCGTAGTGACCGTGGCTCAGCAGGATGGCGTCCGCCCGCTCGAGCGCTATGCCCAGCTCCCGCGCGTTGTGCAGCAGCGCCAGTCCCTGCCCCGTATCGAACAACAGGCGACCGGTGGGCGTTTCGACCCAGCAGGCCCAGCCGTGTTCGGCGAGCAGGCCTAGGCGCCGCACGTAGTTGTCGACCAGAACGGTGATACGCACAGTACTCATGGACCGCTCACCAACCGCGTACCATCACGGCCGCCGGGTGCTCAAGCAGCCTTCTGAGCGGCTGCCATCAACGCCTCCAATTCTTGGCCAACCTCCGCGTCGAAGCCGGAAAAGGCGTGTCCTTGAAAGAAGATAATTGGCAAATACTCGAAATTGCCGGATACGCCCTCGCTTGCGTTGTACCGTGATTCGAACCGCCGCAGCAGCGCCCTTTCGCCCGCCTGGTAAGTCAGATGCTCTTCGACCACTAGCGCAGGATGTTCGCTCGCGATATCTGCCAGCCAGTTCAGGGCCGCCAGACACATCGAGCCGCTGTTGTTGTGGAAGATGACGATAGCCTCCGGATTTGGAGCGTCAGGTATACCACTCGCCGGACATCCAGCGAGCGACAGGGCGACGAAGAAGACGACAGCCAGCAGAGTTCTCACGGCTCACCACACGGATTGTATATCTGATCCACCTCTGCCAATTCGCCGAACGCTACTCACGGCGTCGGCGTGCAGCCCTTATCCATAAACTTTCCGATCGCCGTGGCGCGCAACTTCCCGGCCTGTCTCAGTTCGGCGTTCAGTACAAATAGGGGCGGCGAAGACCGCTCCAACCGCGCTCTTAAATGCAACAATGTACCACTTTGCACCGGATGCCGAAAACGCACGCACAGCTCGGCCGTCAGCCCGCACCGCCCGTGTGCAAACAGGCAGTTGGTCATCGCGCCGTCCAGCAGCGTGGCGACGACGCCGCCGTGCAGGATGCCGGCGTAGCCTTCATAAAGGCCGCTCGGCTCTAGAGCGGCCTCGACTGCCCCGTCCTCACAGACCGTAAAGCGCAGGCGCGCGTCATGTCCGTTAGCCTGGCCGCATACGACGCACCGGCTGTGGACTCGACCACGAGTTCGCTCCAGCAGGAATTGGCGGTTCTCAGTGGTCACAAGGATTGGCTCCGGTCTGTAAGCTGCCGGCGAGGTAATTCGCCACGACGGTGTCGACGGGATCCGGCGGCGCTCCGATGACGACCTGAATGGCGTTCTCGGCGAAGAGCTGCCGCGCCCGTTGTCCCATTCCCCCGGTGATGATGACGTTCGCGCCCAACTCGTGCAGCCAGGCCGGCAACACGCCCGGCTCGTGCGGCGGAGGTACGTGCATGGTCATGCTGCGCGTACTCCTCGTGTCTGGGTCGACATCGTAGACGGCGAACTCGGCGCAGTGACCGAAATGTGTGCAAAGGCGTCCGTTTTCGACGGGGACAGCAATCTTCATGCGGTTGTCCTCCAAGTTATTTTGCGGCCCGGCGACCGGCAACCGGACCTTCGCCGTATCCGCGACTGACGTCGCGGGCGATTTCAGCAAAAGCTGCACAACAGAAGAAAAGGCGTTGGCCGCGGGGCTCTGACCGGTCGCCATGACGACCGGCTGCCCCGCATCTCCGCCGACGACGACGCACGGATCGATCGGAATGGCCCCCAAAAACGCGACGCCCATCTCGGCGGCCAGTCTTCGCCCGCCCTCCTTCTTGAACAAATCGATCACCTGGCCGCAGCCTGGGCAGGCGAAGCCGCTCATGTTCTCAATAATGCCGGCCACCGGGAGGTTCAACATGCGGCAGAAGCTGACGCAGCGCCGCACGTCGGCGACCGCGAGATCCTGAGGTGTCGTGACGATCAGCGCCTGGACATTGTCACAGCCCCCGTCGCAGCTCTTCGGCCCGGCAAGCAATTCGGCAATCGCCAGCGGCTCGTCTCCCGTGCCCGGCGGCGAATCGACCACCAAATAGTCCAATTCGCCCCAGGCGACGTCCTTTAGAAGCTGCCGGATCGCACCAAACTTGCGAGGTCCACGCCAGATTACGGGTGTGGCCGCGTCGCACAGCAGGAGACCGATTGACATGATGCCGAGACAATGGTTGACGCGCACGGGACGCAGCTCACCGCCGACCATTTCCGGCTGCTGTTGATCGACCCCCAGTAGTTTCGGAATGCTCGGGCCGTGGATATCGACGTCCAGCAGCCCCACTCTCTTGCCGGCGCGCGCCAGCCCAACCGCCAGATTAGCTGCCACGGTGCTCTTGCCCACTCCGCCTTTGCCCGACAGCACCAACAACTTCCGGCCCATCTGCCGAATGCGGTGATGCAGCAACGCGTCCTCAATTTCCTTTTCGGGGTCGCTCGCGGCCGCGGGTCCGGCCGAGCAAAGATCACTCATGAAGCACTCCCATCAGTTTTAGAAGCAACACCCTTACTGAGGGCCGCGGCCGAAACCGCCGACGTGCCCGGCCGCGAGGGGGAGATCATTGGGCCGCGCCGAAGGGCGTCCCAGACGGCGCGCACTTCGCTCGCCACGCCGTCAGCGGCAAATTCAACTATGGTACGTCCCGCGATCTGGGCCGCGGTCACGGACTGGTCGTAGCGCACGCGACCGGCGATCTGGATACCGCACACGCGCGCCGCCGCTTCGATCTGCTCGGTCATCGCGGGGTTGAGATCCCATTTATTGACGCAAACCCACGCGGGTACGCCGAAGTGGCGCGCCACGCCTGCGACGCGCTCCAGGTCGTGGCGCCCGCTCACGGTTGGCTCGGTCACGATCAGCGCGGCGGTAGCGCCGGTCAGTGATGCGATAACCGGACAGCCGATGCCCGGGGCGCCGTCGATGATGAGCACTTCGCGCTTCGTCGCTTGGGCGAGTTCGCGCGCCTGGGCGCGCACGAGGCTCACGAGTTTTCCGGAATTCTCGGCGGCCGGCGCGAGCCGCGCATGTACGAGCGGGCCGCAGCGTGTCCGCGACACAAACCACTCGCCGCAGGAGCACTCGGGAAAGTCGATTGCGCCGGCGGGACAAATGTGGACGCAGACCCCGCAGCCCTCGCAGGCCAGTGGATCGATCGAAAAACGCGTAGCTTGCGGGTCGCCGCAGGCGGCGCTCATCTCGTGCACAAGGAAATTGTTCCGAACCGAGCAGGAGCGCTCGCAGAAGTCGCAGTCCTGGCAGAAGATCGCATCGCTCGAAACCGATGTCTCGCAGGTCTGCACAACCGCGCCGAAGCGGCATTTTTCAAGGCACGCCCCGCAACGCACGCAATCCGCCGGGCGAATAACGGCCGTGCGCCCGCTGCGAAACTCTGCGCGCCGCTCGATCTCAGGCGGCAACACCAGCGACAAATCCGCCGCATCCACGTCACAATCGGCCAGCACGGCGTTGCCGGTTAGCACGGCGAACGACGCCGACAAGCTGGTCTTGCCGGTCCCGCCCTTACCGCTGATTACCACGAGCTCTCTCATACGGCATCATTCTTCTTGGATAATGCGGTTACCAAACCCTCAGCCCCGCGCCACAGACCCTCCAACGCGCCGCGCATTTCCGGCCGCGCATTAACGGCCAATTCGCCGCGCGAGTACGTCTCGGCGATCGCGCGGTCATTCGGAATGGTCAGCAACACGGGAATCTGCTGCGCCGCGCAGTACGCAGTAACGCGGTCATCGCCGACATCTGCCCGGTTGACGATTACCCCCATTGCCAGGCCGAGCCGGCGAACCGTGTCGACCGCCAGCTCCAGGTCATTCAAGCCGAAGGGCGTCGGTTCAGTCACCAGCAACACCAGATCGACACCGCGCACCGCCGCCACCATAGGGCAGGTTGTGCCCGGCGGAGCGTCGATGATCTGGTGCTCCACCTCCGGAGCGCACCCACGCACGGCCCGAATGACCGGCGGGCTTTTGGCCTCGCCCACGTTCAGCAAACCATGCACGAATGCAACACCTTGGGCATGCCCCGTTTCAACCACACCAACCACGCGCGGCTGCTCGACGATCGCCTGTTTGGGGCAGACCAGGGCACATCCACCGCAACTATGGCATAGCTCGGCAAAAACTAGGGGCTGGCCCCGCAAGCATACCACTGCGCTATATTGGCAGACCCGCGCGCAGGCGCCGCAGCCATCGCACGCGCCGAAAACAATTCTCGGCACAAGCTGCGTGACGGGTTCGCGGCGCTGAATACGGGGTTTGAGAAACAGATGGCCGTTGGGCTCCTCGACGTCACAGTCGATGTATGCGACGCTGCAGCCAAGCTGCGCGGACACGACTGCCAGGTTGGTGGCCAACGTGGTTTTGCCGGTTCCGCCCTTGCCGCTTGCGACTGCGAGTTTCACGGTGTAACTAAGCTCCTCAGGCTTTCGGCGCCAGAACCGGCCGGCCGGTCATATCCGCCGGAATCGGCAGGTTGAATTCGTTTAGTATCGTCGGGGCCAGGTCCAGCAGGGTCGGCTGGGCGTGTGCGATCGGCCGATTTGCAAAGAGAATACCCGGCAGCTCCTGCGTGGCCATGCAGTGATCCGCGCTCCAGGCCACGTCATTGTCGCAAAACAGCCGTTCGCCCAAGCCGCCCAGTGCCGTCGCCCACGACGACCGATACCCGCGGCGATAGCCGACAATCAGATCTGGCGCGTTCTTGCATCCTGGTCCGCGGTAGACCTCGTCGGCCACATAGACGTCCGTAATAGCGGGTTCGCCGTTCTCAGGGTCGCGCGCCGCCAGCAGCTTCTGCTTCAGTTCACGCAGAAGCGCATTGCGCTCGTCACCCTTGACGATGCCGAATTCCTCGCGTCCGCTCAGATTTATGTACAGTGCATTAAGCCCAATTCCGTATGCTCGTGTCTGTCCCCAGTCCACCGCCGTCGCGCCTGGCACGGCCAGCAGGCTGTCAGCATTGGCGGGGCCGAGATAGCCGTTTTCCCGCAGCCAAACGTTCAGGTCGAACTGCCGGCCGAAGTTGCAGAAGCCGTGATCGGACATGACCAGCAGCGTGGCCCGCGGGCCGATGCGCGCGGCCACCTGCCCGACGATATCATCCATGCGTTCGTAAAGCCGGGCGATCAGGTCGTAACCATGCCGCGCTTCATCGGGCGAGCGGGTCGGGTGTTTATGGAGGGGTTCCCACCAGAACATGTGCGACTGTAGGTCCGTGCTCGAGAAGTAGAAGAACAGTAGCCCGTCGTCGTAATGGCGTAACGCGAACTCGAGCAACTCCAGCCGTTCCTCCAAAACAAAATCGGCCTGAGTCTTGAATTCGTCGCTGGTGAAGACGCCATTCGAAAACGCCTTGTGATCTTCCTGAAAGCCCAACGTGCCGAAGAGGTCGAGTTCCTGGGCGATCCGCTGCGAAAAGTCCGCCGGGGTCGTGATGCGCTGTTCGCCGGGGTTTGAAGGATCAATGTGCAGAGCCGAAACGTACAGCCGAAAAGTGGGATGCACCTGCTGCAGGTAAAACCGGCAGATGCCGGCGGCTTCGGCGTCCGGCAAGAAGCCCGGCGTCGAGATAGGAAAGCTGACGCGCTGCCAGTCGCTCCACTCGCCGACATTCAGCATGAACGAAGCATTCGGCAGATCGATGCGGGCCACGTTGTTGGTCGGATCGCGGCGGATGGTGAACGGGACTTCGGTGTCCTTCCGCTTGGCCTCGATCAGCAGCGTGTTCACCGGCCCGGTGAGCACGGCCCGCGCCTCGTGATCTCGGAAAACGAGCGGCTTGCGGATCCCGCCGCCCTCCTGCCGCTCCCGGTAGTACTCGGTCGAAAAGTGCTGATACGTCCCGTAGGTGCCTAGCAAATCGGGCGTCCCCATGCCGCTCAGGCAGAACTGGTGGCCATGCGCCGACTCGCTCGGCGGGTAATTCGAAGGGATGTCGTAAATCCACGCCGGCACGCCCGCCGCATCCAGGTAGTCCCAAAAAGGCACACCCCCACGGCGCAGCACGGTTTGGGCGGCGGTGTCGTTGAACGGCCAGAACGTCAAGGGAATCTGATAATCGCCAACCTGCCAGCCGCCCGAGCCCTCAACCGTCTCAGCCGCCGAGAACATGGGCATGCACTGCCGGGAGGGGTCGCGGTGGATGAAGTCGAAAATCCCATGCACCCCGGGATTGCAACCCGTGATAAAGGACGCCCAGGCCACCGGACTCTGCGGCGGGATGGTGGTGCCCAACCGCCGATAACCGCCGATCTCGCGAAGCCGCTGCAAATTCGGCAAGCGGCCCTCGTTCATCAGTTGCTCGCCCAAGACCGGGTCAAACCCGTCCAGACCCAGCACGACCACGCGCTTGCCGCGCGCCGCCTTGGCGTTACCGAGCTTGGCAAACGCATTCCCGCCGCAGCCCGCCAGAAGCGAAGCGACGGCCGATGTGCTGCTAAGTTGCAGAAATTTCCTGCGGCTGATTCGTCCGGGTTGCAGGGCCATTTTCACCTCGGCTATGCGGCGTTCGGCTAGGCGCCGCCGGCTTTACCGCCACAGTTTCGCCTGCCAAACCCGCCACGTCCAATTCTACCGCCCCCCATGCCGCGTCCCATTCCTCCGCGGCCTCTCCCCATCCCCAGGCCGGGTCCGCCACCGGGCGCTGCTGGGGCATTCGGCAGGGGCGAAGGCGAGCCGGACGGATCTGCCCCAGCCGGGGCGCCCGTGCCGGGGGAAGTCATCCCGCTATGGCTGGCGACATCCGGACCGCCCGCCGTCTGAAGCTGACCCGCCCGGAACTGCTCGACCGCCTGGCGAACCGTCCCGCCGCAACCGACGATCACGCCAATGCCCGCCGCGGTGAGCGCCTGGTGCGCGTTCGGACCGCAGTGGCCGGTCAGCACATGCATGACGCCTTGATTGGCCACCAGTTGTGCAGCCTGAATGCCGGCACCTTGCCCGAGAGCTTGGCTGGAATTCTCAACCGCTTGGAAGCCCAGCGTGTCACTATCGATGAGCAGGAAGTATGGGCAGCGGCCGAACCGCGGGTCCAGCGGCGAATCCAGGCTCGGGGCCGTGGCCGTAACTGCGATTTTCATGCTTGACCTCTTTCTACTTTCTTGAGTCAGCCGAGCCGAAGCAACGCTACGTGCTCGCCGTATCGGCTTGTGTCGCCTCCAGGGCTGCGATGCGCTGCCGGAGTTGCTCGGCGCTGCTCTCCAGGCATTGCAGATCGGCCCGCAGGGCAGCGATCTGCTGCTCTCGCGTCGGCGCCGGCAGGTCGGCGGCCGGATAGAACGCTCGACCGCGGCAGCCGCGGCCCCCGCCGCGCTGCCAACCCGTCAGACCGGTAGCGTAGAAGCGGTGCCGCCAGCCGCGGCCGCCACCACTCGCTGGTCCGCTGCGATCCGCGGCCCAGCGCCCGCGGCCGGGAAGGGGGTTCATGTACCCCGGCATTCTGAAACCGGCACAATAGCCGGCGCCGCGACCCGTCTTTGCTCCTTTTCCGAGCGGTCCCGTGTGATCTCCACCAGGCATTGGTTTCTCCTTTGCATTTCCGAGTTCTATGCCCCGGCCGCCTTTGGTCCTGTTCCATCCGCATTTCTGCGCCGCGCCCGACGGCGCCTCGGACCACCGGGGCGGCAGCGCAGACCGGGCCCGCCGCGGCGACATTGCCGCCGGCCGCCACAACAACCGGGCATCAAAAACGCGCCATCGCTCAGCCGCCCCGCGATGAACCCACGCAGCACGTCTTCCACCGGCCCGCAGGTCTGCGAAATCACGCGAACTCCGGCCGCACTCAGCAGCGCTTCCAGTGGGCGCGACACGGCGCCGCATATCAGCACGTTCACCGCCTGCTCCGTGAGTGCGGCGACGCGGCGCGTCGGGTCGGGCGAGTGCAGCGCCAACGTCTGGCGGCGCACTTCGCGCTCGCCGTCCAGTTCAACGACCATGACGCATCGCGCCACGTCGAACACCGGCGAGACGCGCTCTTCCAGGGTTGGAATCGCGACGATCATGCCCTGCTATTGGCAGCCCGCATGCCAGGCGGTCTTCGACCGGCAGAAGCGCTCATAACACGCTACGTTTTTCGGGTTTACGGCCGAGATGCCGGAGTTGAACGCCCGCGAGACACAATTGCATGTTGCAATCATCCGCTGTACCAGGTATTGCAAAATGCAACGCCGGCGGGCGCGTCCCTGCGCCAGCGGGGCTCGTTCTTGCATGGGCTGGACTTTGGCGGGTCACTTCTCAACCCGGTCAGTGCGCGCAGGCCGCAAACTCCCTGACGACGCCCACTGCCAGCCGGCCATCGGTGCGCCAGGGATCGCCTCCTCCGTTTCGGCCTGCCGGAACCTTGTGAAAGTGATCGATCCAGTACACCTCTGACAGCGCACCCGCCCTACTCAGGTCATCGATCAACAGGTCCCGATCGCGGTCCACCTCGGGCGCGATATGGTGCGTGATCTGCCCGGTGTTATGGCTGAACCCGACGCGAACATCGAACGTCGCCGCCCCAAACCACAACGGCCGGCCTTGGGAATCCAGCTCGCCGGCGCGCCAGAAGCGCACGTGATGTCGCTCGCGCGGGTTGTCACCTACGGGCTTTTCGAACGCCAGGTCCTCTTTGCGTCCAAACAGAAAGAGCGCGCTCACCGGGGCCTCGTCAAAGGGCCGCTTGAACACGCAGTCCGCGGCGATGCGCAGCGCGCTGCGAATGGTGGTTGGGTCGGCCGGATACCAGCCGGCCGCCAGCATGCTCCGGTGGATTTGCTCCTCACTCGCGACCAGGGCGATATTGAGCGGATCACCGGGAATCCCGTCACCGGTGTGCGTCACGGTCTCCCCATCTGCGAGGGCTGGACGTCGCAGCTCGCGCCTTTTCCACAGCGCCGGCAGGATGAGGTAGGCAATGAAGATGTACGTGACGGTGGCGGCCAACAGGATGCGCGCAACGCGCCGCTTCCGCGGCCCAGGCGTCGCTGTAACCGCGTCCTCTGCAACCGGCGAATGAGCATCGAACGTCACGGAATCCCTGCCTTGCTCCGCACTACGCGTCCGCGTTGATTTTAGACAGGTCCCCCGTGTTGAACTTACCGGCATGTGTTTCTGGCGGGTGCCAGGCGCAATCTGCAAGCGCGGGCATGGCACGCACCGATAACACGCGTCCGTTGAGTAGTGTGCATAAGGTGCGATACTTCTGACGTCGCCCTTCTGACTTCACACTTCGCCGGGAAGCACCTCAAAGATCTCCCCCCTATGCCAATTTTCCCAAATCTCCAACGCCACGCGGCGAACGCCCTCCCAGTACTCGCGCCGGGCCAGGCCGAATTCACGCTCCAGCCGCCTGACGTCCGCGGCGATCCGGGCGCTGTATTCCGGCTTCAGCGAAAGCACGAGCGCTCGCCCGTTGTATTCAAATCGGACCCTGGTCGATCCCGCGTCCCCCGGCTCGTGTTTATAGAGGCCGCGGCCCGGCGTCGAGCCACTGGCGACGATCAACCCATCGTTCATGCAGCTCACCGGCGGCATCGCGGCGCTATACGAGGTGACTTTCATGGCGTGCGGTGGCGCGTTCAGCAGCTCCGCCGCGCGCAGGCCCATCTTCGCCCCAATCAGCGAATAGGCGCCCAGGTGGTCGTGCAGCTCGCTCGTCAGGAGTTCCAAAAACCATTCGATTTCGCCGTTCTTGGCGATGATCGCCTCGCGCCGCTGGCGCAGATCGGCGCACAACATTTCCTCGGGCAGCGCCAGGTCGTTGAGCACGACACGGCGCTTGTGCTGGCGGCCATTAGCTACATCGTGGGCAAACGTGGCGAGAAGCGCCTGCGGGTCGCGCGGGATGAAAACACCGCCTTGGCCGTTGCGCGCGAAGAGGTCGGGGTCCGTGCAATACAGGAACGTCAACTCATCGGAGAAGCCCGGCCAGCGCGAGACGTAATGTTCACGCACGCCGGCTTCGGCCAACAGATGCCGGATGAAGTTCGCGCCGAGCGACGTATTCCGCCCGATGGCCGGTGCAGTTTGACGCCAGGATTCCGGCTTACACGGCGCACCGTCGGCAACGAACTCGAGCTTCAGACCAGAGGCGCGAACCGCGTGCCACGCCTGCGGGTCATAGCTGAGATTCCAGTTCTTCTGCGGGTCCGCCGGGCCGGCGATGATCATCCGGCCGATGCGCTCCTTGATAGCAGGCGTGGTCTGCAATGCCGCGGCAAGGTTCGTCAGCGGCCCGAGCGCCAGCACAGTCAAGCTGGCCGGCTGGGCATAAGCCTCGGCGGAGAACGGCTGGCGGCGTGGCTTCGCTTCAGTCGGCAGCGCAGCGCGGACCGCGTGCTCTGCGAACTGGCGGAATGGTGGGGCCGGCTTGGAGGAAGCGATTGTCACGGAAGAATAAAGCGGAATGTCTGGGCGGTTGAACAAATCGAGCATGCGCTCCAGGTGCGCCACGGCTGTCTGGCCGCCAGCCGCGCCTTCGCAGGCAACAATCGCCGCGATCTCGACATGCGGACTTTGCAGCGCGACGGCCAGCGCGACGGCGTCGTCCAGCCCCATATCGGTGTCGATCACGAGGGGCGTGGGCTGTTCGCCCTCGTGTGCCAGGGCAGCGTTGACGAGAACCAGGAGCAGAACAGTCGACAGGCGACGACGCATCATCAACCTCCGGACAACAGGGACTCCGCCGCGCCGGCGGAACGCAACCAGAGAACATAACCCGCCGGTATTGTGAAAGAAACGAGTGCTATGGCGACGGAGTTCGATGTTCAGCCGGGGCGCTTGGAGCGCGCTCGCGGCGCCGAGGCGCCCGGCACGGCGCCACCGGGTTTCTGCAGCTTGCGGAACAGCGTGCTGGCGTTGACCCCCAACTCGCGGGCGGCTGCGGCGCGATTCCCGCGATGGCGGCGCAGGGCGTCATTGATGTGAATCGCCTCCACTTCGCGCAGCGTCAGGCCCGTCTTGAAACGCCGCGAAACCTTGCCGGCGGCTTGCAGGGCGGGCGGCAAATGCTGCGGCTCAATCAGTCCGGCGCGGCATAGCACGAACGCGTGCTCGATGATGTTCTCCAACTCGCGCACATTGCCCGGATAGTCATGAGCCATGAGAATCGCCATAGCCCCGTCGGACAGGCCCACGATGTCCTTGTTCTGCACGCGATTGAAACGCGTGATGAACCGCTCGATCAGCAGCGGAATGTCCTCGCGCCGCTCGCGCAAGGGCGGCAGGCGCAGGCGGACCACGTTGACACGGTAGTACAAATCCTCGCGGAACCGCCCCGCCCGCACCATTTCATCCAGGTCGCGATGCGTGGCCGCCACAATCCGCACGTCGACCGCGACCGGCTCGATTGCGCCCAACGGCTCGTACACGCGTTCCTGCAGCACGCGCAGCAGGCGCGTCTGCATGGCCGCCGAAACGTCGCCGATTTCATCCAGAAAAAGCGTGCCGCGGTGGGCCAGCGCCAGCCGCCCGGGTTTGTCCCGCCGGGCATCTGTAAACGCCCCCGCCTTGTAGCCGAACAGCTCGGATTCCAGCAGCGTGTCCGGCAAGGCCCCGCAGTTAAGCGCGACAAAACGGCGTTTGGCCCGCGGCGAGAGATTGTGAATCGCCCGCGCCACCAGCTCCTTGCCCGTGCCGCTCTCCCCTTCAATCAACACGGTACTGGTGCTGTCGGCCACCTGCGGCAACAGCTCGAACAGCCGCTGCATGGCCGGGCTGCGCCCCACGATGTCCGCGAACGTGTAGCGGCCTTCAAGCTCTTTGCGCAGCTCCTCGACCTGGCTCAGATCGCGGAAGGTCTCCACGCCGCCGATGACCCGGCCGCGCTCGTCCCTCAGCACGGCGGTGGAAATGCTGATGGGAATGCGCTCGCCGTCGGCCTTGAGTATGTAGACGGCCTTGCTGACCACCGGGCGGCCGGTGCGACGCGTGCTCTTGAGGGCGCATTCGGTCTCGCAGCAGCTTGCGCGGAATACGTCGCAACAGTGGCGTCCGATCGCTTCGGCCCGCTTTACGCCCGTGATTCGCTCGGCCGCCGCGTTGAACGACGTGATCCGCCAGTTGAGGTCAACCGTGAAAACGCCATCGGCGATGGAGTCGAGGATAACCTGGTGCGTATTCGCGGCGGCAGTCTTCTTCATTACGTCCTGCGATTGTACGCGCAGATCGTGGCCCGCACGAGCCGGGAGGAAGCGCGATCGCCGCCGGCCTGCCCTTGGTCAGTCGGGCTTCACCAATGATCCGCCTGCACGTCAAAACCGCGGGCGGCCAGGTAGCGCTCGGCGTCCAATGCCGCCATGCAGCCCGAGCCGGCCGCGGTGATCGCCTGCCGATAGGTATGGTCGGCCACGTCGCCCGCGGCGAATACGCCCTCCACGCTAGTGTTCGTGCGGCCAGGTTGCGTCAGGCGAATGTAGCCTTTCTCGTCCAGCTCGAGCCAGTCGCGAAACACCTGCGTATTCGGCGTGTGTCCTATGGCCAGGAACATGCCTTTGATCGGCATTTCCCACTCTTTGCCCGTCTTGACGTTGCGCAAGCGCACCCCGGTGATCATCTCGTCGCCCAACACGTCGATGACGACGGCATCCCAGATTGGCGCCATCTTGCCTTCTTCGGCCAGCTTGAAGAAGCGTTCCTGCATGGCCTTGCTGGCGCGCAGCTTGTCTCGGCGATGGACCAGGTAGACCTTGCTGGCGAACTTGGTGAGGTAGCTGCCCTCCTCGATGGCCGAGTCGCCGCCGCCGACCACGAGCACCTCCTGATCGCGATACATCGGCAGCGCCCCGTCGCACACCGCGCAAGCTGAGACGCCGCCGCCGCTCTTGGCCAGGCGCTGCTCGTTCGGCAAATCGAGCCAGTTGGCCCGCGCCCCGGTGGCGACGATGACCGTATGCGCCCAGGCCTCGGTCTCGTCGCCCTTGATATAAAAGGGACGCTCGCGGAAGTTCACCGCCACCACGTCCTCAGTAATAAAGCGCGCCCCGAAGCGGGCCGCCTGCTCGCGCATGGCCTTCATAAGCTTCGGGCCGAGCACGCCCTGCGGAAAGCCGGGATAATTCTCGACTTCCGTGGTGAACATGAGTTGCCCGCCGGGAATCAGCCCGCCCGCGGAAAAACCTTCGAACACCAAGGGCTGGCAGTCAGCCCGCGCCGCATAGATGGCAGCCGTCAGCCCGGCCGGACCCGAACCGATAATGACGAGTCTTTCGACTTTCATGAATACTCCTAGCGTGCGTTATCCGCGTCCCGCACATGATAGGGGAAACGT
>JAAYXS010000509.1 GCA_012515775.1 Phycisphaerae bacterium | reverse complement strand
GTACAAAGGCAAGTCGATCGCCGACGTGCTCGAAATGGACGTGCAGCAGGCCATGACGCATTTTGAGAACGTGCCGCGCATTCGGGAGATGCTCCAGACGCTGCACGACGTCGGCCTGGATTACATCAAGATCGGCCAGTCGAGCACCACCCTTTCCGGCGGCGAGGCGCAACGTATCAAGCTGGCCCGCGAACTGGTGAAGAAGGCGACGGGCCGAACGCTGTACGTCCTCGACGAGCCGACGACGGGCCTGCATTTCGACGACATTCGCAAGCTGCTGGGCGTTTTGCACGGCTTTGTGGACGCCGGCAACACAGTGGTTGTCATCGAGCACAACCTGGACGTCATCAAGACCGCGGACTGGATCATTGATCTCGGGCCGGAGGGCGGCGAACAAGGCGGCTGGATCGTTGCGGAGGGCACGCCCGAGGAGGTCGCGGCGTGCCAGGCATCATTTACTGGTCAGGCGCTTCGCGAAGTGCTGAGCAGTGGGAATGGATTGTCCAAGCGCGGAAAAGTCCGCCGGAGCGCAGCACCTTCCCGCCTGCCCTCTTTCTCGCTTTCCGACGCCTGCGACGGCGAGGCGACGGCCGCTAGCGGTCTGACCACCGACGCCATCACCGTGGCCGGGGCGCGGCAGCACAACCTGAAAGACCTCGATGTCTCCTTCCCGCGCGAGCGCATCACCGTGTGCACCGGCGTGTCCGGCTCGGGCAAGACGAGCTTCGCGATCGATACGGTTTTCACTGAGGGTTACCGCCGGTACGTGGAATCGCTGTCGGCCTATGCCCGGCAATTTCTCGGGCAAATGGCGAAGCCGCGCGTCGATCACGTGCACGGGCTGTCGCCGGCGATCTGCATCGAGCAGAAGGCGGCCAGTAAGAGCCCGCGCTCGACCGTGGGGACGATCACCGAGATTTATGACTACATGCGCGTGCTGTGGGCGCGCATCGGCACGCCCTACTGCCCGCGTTGCCAGGTGCCGATCGGCTCGCAGACAGTCGATGAAATCGTCGCACGCGTCATGGCCCTGGAGCCGGGCGCGCCGATCATGATTCTGGCCCCGGTCGCGCTGGGCGATGGCGAAACGTACGCGACCCTGTTCAACCGGCTGAAGAATTCGGGCTACACGCGCGTCCGCATTGACGGCCAGACAATGTTGATTTCGCACGCGGGCATGCTGGACGCGCGGCGCAAGCATCGCGTCGAAGTGGTCGTCGATCGCACGACGGTGCGGGCCCGCGGCCGTGGGCGCATCGCCGAGAGCATCGAGCACGCACTGGCGCTGGGGAACGGCCTGGTAGTTGTGGTCAAGGAGGCGGTCGAGACAGTACGTGAAGAGAGGGATCGAGGGATCGAGGGATCAAAGGATCAAGAGACCGCGGCTTCGAGCAGTGCCGCTTCCGACGCCGCAGTCAACACCTCGGAGTCCAGTGCGGAAGCGCCCGACTCTGCCCTGATCACCGTCAACACGCCGGCGCGCGAATTCATGTTCTCGCAGAAGCTGGCCTGCATGCGCTGTGGCACGAGCTACACCGAACTGGGCCCCAACCAGTTCAGCTTCAACAGCCAGCTCGGCTGGTGCGAGACGTGCGAGGGATTGGGCGTCCAGCGCGGGGCCCCGGCGGCCGAAATCATCAAGCATCCCAATCGCTCGGTCTTCAACGGGGCCATCGCCGGCTGGGGGCGCGTCAATCCCAAAACGCCCTTTGGCAAGATGTTGGGCGCATTGTGTGATCACCTGGGCATAGCCCGCGACGCGCCGCTGAGCGAGTGGACGCCCGAGCAGCGTCGCATCCTGTTGTTCGGCTTACCCGAGGGGCAATGGATCGACGGCGGCCGGGCGTACGACGGCCTGCGCTTCCGCTGGCGCGGCTTCTTTCCCACTATTGATGCCGCCACGCGCAATAGCTGGATGCTGCGCTACCGCCTCCAAAACGTGGTCACCGACATGCCTTGCGTGGCCTGTCACGGCGGGCGGCTGCGGCCGGATGCCGCCGCGGTGCGCCTGGGCCCGCACGCAGACGAGGGGGCGCAAACGGATGACCAGTACCCGCCGCGTCAGGGTGATCAGCGCCCCGCGCAGGCCCGCGCCGGCGGTCGCAACATCGTTGAGGTTTGCGAAATGCCGCTGACCGAGGCGTCGCGGTTCTTCGAGACGCTTGAACGCGAACTGGATGCACATCGGCGGCGCATCGCGGGCGAGGTGCTGAAAGAGATTCGCAATCGGCTCCAGTTCCTGCTGGACGTCGGTTTGGAGTACCTGACGCTACACCGCGCCGCCCCGACGCTGTCCGGCGGCGAGGCGCAGCGCATCCGCCTGGCCAGCCAGATCGGCAGCGGGCTTTCGGGCGTGCTGTACGTGCTGGACGAGCCGACCATTGGCTTGCACCCGCGCGACAACCTGCGGCTGATCCGGGCCTTGCAGAAGCTCCGCGACCTGGGCAACACACTGCTAATGGTCGAGCACGATCGCGAGGTGATCCGCCACGCCGACCGCCTGCTCGACTTCGGCCCGCGCGCCGGCGCCGCCGGTGGCCACATCGTGGCCCAGGGCACCCCCGCAGACTTCCTGACGCCCAGCGCCGGGGTGCCATGCCCAAGCGGGGTGCCATGCCCAAGCTCTAAGCGCGGGCATGCCTCCGTGGACACGCCGCGACCTCAACAAAACGGCTCGGCCCCACCGGACGCTGCCCAACTCGAATCACTCACCCGCGCGTACCTGTCCGGACAGTGTGCCATACCCATTCCCACCAATCGGCGGCCGGTCAAGATCGAATTGCCGCGACCAAAGGCGGACGAACCGCACCAAGTACAAAAGACGCGCCGCAAGTCCAGCAGCGCGACCATGCCCGCCTCCACGCCAGCCGGCTCCGTACTGCTGGTGCGCGGCGCACGGCAGAACAATCTGAAGAACATCGATGTCCCCATTCCGCTGGGGCGCTTCACGTGCGTCACCGGCGTCTCGGGCTCGGGCAAGAGTTCGCTGGTCAACGACATTCTCTGGCCCGCGCTGGCCATAAAGCTGCAGCGCGCCACCATGACGGCCGGCGAGCACGACGAGATCGAAGGCGTCGAGAACCTCGACAAAGTCATCAATGTCGACCAATCGCCCATCGGCTCGACCCCCTCCAGCAACCCGGCCACCTACACCGGCGCGTTCGACTGGATCCGCGAGCTGTTCGCGCGTCTGCCCGACAGCAAAGTCCGCGGCTACAACGCCAACCGCTTCAGCTTCAACCGCCCCGGCGGCCGCTGCGAAGCCTGCGAAGGTTACGGACAGAAGTGCATCGAAATGCACTTCATGGCGGACGTATGGGTCGAATGCGAAACCTGTCACGGCCGTCGCTACAACCCCGAAACGCTGGAAGTAAGGTTCAAAGGCAAGTCGATCGCCGACGTGCTTGAAATGCGGGTCGCCGAGGCGCTGGAGCTGTTCGCCAACGTGCCCAAGGTCCGCCGCATGCTTCAGACGCTGGCGGACGTGGGCCTGGATTACGTCCAACTCGGCCAGCCGGCGCCCACGCTCTCCGGCGGCGAGGCGCAGCGCGTCAAGCTGGCCGCCGAACTGGGCAAACCCGACACGGGCCGCACGTTCTACATTCTCGATGAACCGACGACCGGGCTGCACTTCGACGACGTGCGCAAGCTGCTGAGCGTCATTCACCGGCTGGTTGACCTGGGTAATACGGTGCTGGTGGTCGAGCACAACCTGGACGTAATCAAATGTGCGGATTGGATCATCGATCTCGGTCCGGAGGCTGGCGAAGGCGGCGGATGGATTGTCGCGATGGGCACCCCAGAGGACGTCGCGAGGAAGTCAGAACCCGGCAGTCAGAACTCAGTCAGAGGGCGGAAATCAGCGGCGCTCAGCAAACGCGAAAAGCAGGCGCCCGGCCGCGAAACTCGTAACTTCCCACTTCCCCCTTCTGACTTCGTCTGCCACACCGCGGCCGCGCTGGCGCCGGTGCTCGCGCTCGGCCAGTATGAGCCGCGCACGCCTTACGACCCCAAGGCCCATGCCCGGCGCGAAATGGAGGTCGCCAAGGCCGGCTTCGGGCGCCTCGGGCGCGAGGCGCGCCTGCCCTGGCAGATCGATGGCCGCAAGTGGCACCTCGAGCAGCGCACCAGCCGCGAGGGCAAGCCGAAGCACTGGGAGGCCGCCGCGCTGGAGTACGTGATCGACCTCGTGCAGGAAAACGGCGGATTTGCCCCGACAAATTGGAACGAACGCGCCAGCGTCGAGATTACCGCTGACGGTGCGGAAAACTGGTTCCTGCACGCCCTCACTGGCGACGAATGGCTGCTGCAGTTGTGCTTCCTCGTGCCGCCGGGCACGTTTGAGCGGCGCGCCCTCGAACGGCAGCTCGGCCTGAAAACGCTGGATGAGCGCGGCGACCTCGAAACCTACGGCGACTGGTCGCGCGTGGACATCCGCCCGCGCCAGCGCGGCGGCGAGGCCGTGGTCATCTACGTACATGACAAGCAGGAAATCGACACACCGGGCTTTCGGAAGTTCATTCGTGACGCGGCCCGGGCGTATCTCGAATTTCAGCGGCGCGGCGGCCCAAAACGGAAATGAGCACAAAAATGCGTGGCTGTGACGTCACAGGGCTCTTGAGATGATCGAGTTGATTTGCCGGCGGGCGTTCTTTCAGTTTGAGTTCCCGATTCACTACCGGGCCCGTACGCCGGTGATTGACGGCGACGTTTCCAAGTGGGGCCCGCACTTCTTGGTGCCGGCACTGGTGGAAATGGAGGACCAGTCGCCTCTCGCGGACGTATACTGCGCCTGGAACGCCGATCATTTCATGGTCGCGTTTGACGTTCCGGAAAGATGGGGCCCGCTACGCTGCGACCAGACCCAATGGTGGAAGCTGGACGGCGTCCGCATTTGCATCGACACCCGCGACACACGTGACGCGAAGCGAGCCACGCGCTTCTGCCATTTCTTTTACGTCCTGCCCATCGGCGGCGGGCCGCGCCGCAATCAGCCGGTCATCGGCCTGCACCGCATGAGTCGCGCCAAGGAGCCGCCGCCCGCGGTCGACCTGGCGCA
Source organism: Phycisphaerae bacterium (assembly GCA_012515775.1). Lineage (GTDB taxonomy): Bacteria > Planctomycetota > Phycisphaerae > UBA1845 > Fen-1342 > JAAYXS01. The sequence goes on along the minus strand of JAAYXS010000509.1, from coordinate 15,202 downwards.
AATTCAGCTCGCGGCCCGCACCGCCCGCCGCGGTTGGTCGGTCGAGGTCGCGATACCCGCAAGCAGTCTCAGCGGCTGGAACCCGTCCGAGCACCCGCGCATCGGGTTCTTTTACAAGGTGAAAGATACGCAGCTCGGCAGCCAGCATCTGACGGTTGACGACGAACTGGGCTGGAATGCCGACCCGAGCACGTGGGCGACTGGCGTTCTGGTGAAGTGAAAAGGCGAAAGTCGCCTCGTTATCAACTTGGGGAGTCTCATTTATACCAATTCACCAACTAGTCAGTCCGAATTAAGAAACCCGAGCTATTGAATCATCATTCGGGCCTTCGGCGAACCCAGCCGTTGGGGACGGTCCCTGTCCGCTTCGGTTCGCGATGGTTCCGCTGGAAGTGGAGACTGAAATGATGAAACGTTGCTTCGACATCGGTGTCGTGGTCGTCGCACTGTTAGCCGTTCCGCTGGCGCTGGCTCAAGCGGGCAGCGCCGGACAGTCCGGCGGCAGCCACTGGACCACAGGTCAGTATGGCCAGATGGGCGCTCAGCCGGGCCACCCCGGCGGCCAGTACGGTTATACCAGCGGGCAGTATGGTTACACCGGCGGGCAGTACGGCGCCCAATACCAGCCGGGCGCTTCGTACGGCGGCCAGATGGGAGCCTATCGTGGCCAAATGGGCACATACGGCCGCCAATATGCCTCCGATTTCGGCTATGGACAGTTTGGCAGCTACGGCAGCCCGTATATCCCAGAATGGAGCTATAGCGGGGACCAGCGCGGGTATTGGCAGGGCGGCATGTACGGACAGACCGGCCGATATGGCCAATTTCGTGGGACGCAATACGGCACCCCTTACACGTACACCGGTTATCCGCAGTATCAGGGAATGCAAAACTATCCTGGCCAAGACCTCCGTGGCGGGTACTATCCGAGCTATCAGGCGGGCCAGTTGACGGGCGGATACTCCGGGCAGCCCGACTGGTATAGCTGGCAAAACCGCTACAACCAGCCGGACTGGAGTCAACAGGGCGACTGGAGACAACGCAGCCAACAGCCCTACGGGTACTCCGGGTACGGGCAGCAGGACTATTACCGCGGCAGCTATTACCCGGGCAGCGCTTGGCCCGGTTACGGAACGAACCCGGGCTGGCACAATCAGCCCGCTTCATATACGCAGTTGGATTGCCGCAGCATGCCATGCCCGCAGGGTTATGGCACGGTCGGGTATACGCGTTGTGACAATCTGTACGGCACCCCCTGCTATAACGCAATAAACCCGTACAACGGCTCGATTCCGCACGAGGCTTTTGAGCGGTAAGCATCGCCGCGGGCCTTAAACCATTTGCAGCCAGGCGAGAACGCCGCCGGCGCGACCTGGGTCGCGTAGAGGCGGCGTTTTGCCTTGCGCTGTCGGCGCCGCTGAGTTTTTTGCCTGGTCCGGGCCGTGAAATCGGCGGAAGTTGCAGCGCCGGTTATGACGCGCAGTTTGTCTATGCTGGAAGGGCGAACCGTACGACCCATAAAACCGGGTCTGCGGGCGGAGAAACTGCGCCCGGGCACGCGCAAAAGGCCGCCACCGGTCGCGCCGGCAGGTTTTCATTGCCTTTGCTTTCGGCCGCGGTATGGTTGTTAAGGAGAGCGGAGGAGGCATGGGCAAAGATTACTTCGCCATTCTCGGGCTTGCGCCGGGCCGCTACCCCGGGCCGGAAATCACACGCTGCTTTCACAGCGAGCGCGCCCGCCTGCTGGCACAGCTCAACGAGCCGGCCCTGCACGATGCGGTGTGCCAACGCCTGGACGAACTGCATCTGGCCTACGCCGCTCTGCGCGACCCTCAGGGCCAGGAGCGCGCCCTGCGCCTGCGCGGCCCGGCTGCCGACCAGATCGCGGCCCTCAAGATGCTGATCGCCGCGTCGCTGGAGGATGGCTTGCTGCGCTATTCCCGACGCCAGCACATACTGCAAGAGGCCCGGCAACTCGGGCTGTCCGACTTCCAGGCGCATCTGCTGATCGCAGAGGTGCAGTTCGCGAATGACGAATTTGCGGCCGATTGGGTGAGAGCCGGCGAGCTCCCCGCGATCACTCGCCCAGTCAAGAGCCGCGGCGGGGCGGGGCGGCGCCTTGTAGCGGCCGGCGTGCTGGGGCTGGGAATCTTTCTGGCCTTGGTGCGCTGGTTCGCGGCGTGATGCATTCCGGCCGCAGCCCTTCAGTCCTTTGTCAGCAGGACCAGAACCATCTGCGCCACATCGAAGGCGAAATGTGCCACGATGGCGGCCAGCAGGCTGCGCGAATAGATGAAGACCACCGCGAAAACCACCGCCACACCCGAGATCTGAAGAATCCCCAGAATGCCCTGGTTAAAGTGGAGAACCGCGAATATCAGGGTCGAGATCAGGACCGCCAGCCACCAGGTGCCCGTAATGCGCCGCAAGTACGGCAGCATCAGCCCGCGAAAGAGGATCTCCTCGCTGACGGCCACGGGGATCATCAAAATTACCACTCGTCCGAAAGTATCGGGCAGCAGCTCTATCAGCTCCTGGCGCTTCATAAGATCGGATTGGAGCTCTGGGAATAGCATAAGGACGGCGCCGAGCGCGATCACGGTCACTATGAACCAGCCGTACGCCAGCCCCAAACCGGCGGCCCCCCATAGCAACTGTTGCCCCGGCTTGTGGAGTTGTACACCGAACGCGCATGCCGGTAGGTTGCGGCGCCACAGCAGAAAATAGAGCAGCCCAACGCCCAGGATCACCTGGAACAGTTGCTGGCTCATCAACATGCCGAAAGTGGGCTGAGGTGGCTCTCGCCCGGTCGCGGCCATCCACATGCCCACGACAACTCCCGGTAACCCCAGCGCCACCGCAGCAACCAGTAGCAACAACAAGAAATCGACAATAGCGGCGCGGAGAGGAAGCCCCGGCAGCGTCAGGCAGCTTTCGGCCGCGGGCGCCCGGGTGGCGGACACTGCGCGTGCGGGTACGGCGCCGGCAGGCAGGTGGCCTGGAGGTGCGCTGGGCCGCGTTTCCACCGGTCGTGCAAAGACGACCTCCGGTTGCGGTGCTTCGGGCGAAAGCGGCGAATCGCTCACCAGTTCCTCATCAGCCGGTGCGAAGCGCGCCCGATCCGAGCGTGACGCGCGAGCCAGGGCAAGCGGCGCTTAATGGGGCGACATGCCTGACGGCCGTGGCGAGCCCCAGCTCCGCTTCGTTTTTGGCATTCTTATTCTGCATCTCATAATCCCCGACACGCCCCCGGCTCGGCTCCGTTGGCGCGGCGCGAATGATTATGATAATAGACGACCGCGCCGAACGCGGCGCAGACGTTCAGGAAATTGCATAGCCTACCACATACTACACAGCGCTGGATTGATAGATGAGCGGTAATGCAAGCAACCTATCCGGCCCACGTGGCGGATTGAGGCCGGGGGCTGGGCTCACGCGCGGCTGGCATTGGGAACGCATCGGAGAACTGCTGGTCTCGAATCCGGTCCGTTGCAAACGCGACCAGTGTTACCTGGCGCGCGGTGCCGCCGCAGATGGAATGCGGCCGGCGCTGGCCGAGTTCGCGGTCAGGTTCTTGCAGGACGGGCGCGAACTCGCGCAGCGCAGGGTGGCGCTGCACGCCAGGAACGGCCACGACGGAGAGTTGCTCGGCTGGATTCAGACGCCGGAAAACGCAACGCATCTGCAAATACTCGTGCCGCGCGCCGCGTCCGCCAACGGCCTGGGCGAGGTAACGTTTCACGCGGTCGCAGAACGCGATCCGAAATGTCACCCGCTGGCCAACGTGCCGCGCTGGAGCACGTATCACCTGCCCTTTCCTATCCAACGCGTGCTGTTGCCTGCTTCGTTGGCCGAGCTTGCCGACGCTGTCCCGGAATTGGCCGTCACTCACGCGCGCCCGCGCTCGCGCGCCGCGGTGGCCCATCAGGCCAACCAGGCCGCGTGCGTGCTCGACCCAGCCTGGGTCGAAGGCCTGGGCCTGACCTGGGAGGATTTGCTGCGCCTGGCCGACCGCTGTTGGCTGCTCGTGGATCTCGAAACCGCCGGCAAACTCCTGAGCCGGGCGGGCGTGCCCGGACTGGAGCTTTTCAGCGATGAGGCGCAACATGGCCTCATGTCGGCCCGGGTCGAATACGCCGATGTCCAGACGCGCGGCTTTGCATTGCAGGATGTATTCCCGTACGGCGCCCTGACACCGGCCGGCGGATTTCACGTACGCGCGTTGCGAGCTAACCGCGTCTGGCGGCGCCTGGCCGATGAACTGGCGCTGGCCACGCTCCTGGCCAGCGAGACGCCCAGCCCGCGCCAGAGCGGGCACGTCCTGTCGGCATCCGCCCCACTTGGGCGCGGCGAGTTGGTGATTACCGATTTGCCGTGGCTGGTGGCCGGGAGCATGGGCCCGCCTATAGCGCCAAGATTGGCCCGACACGCTTTGCGCATGCACCTGGGCGCCCCCGTCGAAGACGATCTGCAATACTGGAATCGCTGGGACGATAGCCAAATCGTGGTGCGCGATATCTGCGATTTGGCGCGCCGCTATCCGCCACTCCAAACCGTTCGCTGGACGCCCTCGCCCGAGGGGAACGCCTGCCTTGGAGTGTGTTTGCCTGCCCTGAACCGCGCGGCCCCCGCCAGGACCGTCCTGATCCGCACCGGCCGCATCGACAATCTCGACCTGCACGGTGGCCTGCCGCCGGAACCGATGATGATCATCATGAAGCAACTGGCGCGCGAGGCACGCGAGGCGACCGCCTGGGCACAGCGTTACCTGGCGAATGTCAATCTGGTCTGGCAGTTCGAGACGGCGGCCGGCCTGCGCTACGCGGTGAATTACGCCTCAGCAGAGTCGTTTGCTTTCGGTACTGTTTACTCGTCTCACCTGTATCCGTTGAACGGGAGTAAAGACAGCACCCCTTCGAACGTGCGGAGCGGTGCCGCCAGGCGTAACAATCCGGCGCGCGGCGAGAATGCGCTTTTGACACAAGACGAGGGGATTTTTGGTGACGGATCGCTGGATTATCTGCGCCAGCTCATGTCGCAGGTCCGCCGGCGCATCGAAGCGCAAGTGGTGTGACACGTGCCGCTTGTCGCGTTCCCGGCAACGCCTTTATCTCGATGCTCGTAAAATAAATAAGCCCCGGACTGGCCAACGTATCTACGAAGCCGGGAGATTATCTCCGGGCCATCCGGGGCTTCAGCATGCACGTTAAGAAAATCGTGCTGCTTAACCAACTTTCAAAAACAGTTGAAACGTGCTTCCGAGCGCGTTTTACTACTTCTCTGATCGTAGATCTCGGCAATTAAGACATGTAGATCAGAATAGCGGCGGTGCGGGCGACCCGATAAGAATTGCCGATCCCGCAGGCGATCCTCACGGACGACTCGTCGCGGCTGGCTGCGCGGGTTCACGCAAGTCCTGCCACGGATCCGTCACATGGCACACCCGCCCGGTTTTCTCGACGTAATCCTGGTGGTAATCCTCGGCCGGCCAAAATGTCTTGGCCGCCTCGACCTGCGTTACGATCTTGCGTCCGCCGAAGGCGCGGGCCGCCGTCAGCTCGGCAGTGTACGCCTCCGCTTCGCGCCGCTGCTGTTCGTTTGCGTACCAGATGCCTGAGCGGTATTGGGACCCGACGTCCGGCCCTTGCCGGTCCAGCTCAGTCGGATCGTGCATCTTAAAGAACGCCTCGAGCAGCCGCCGGTAGGTGATCCGCCGTGGATCAAAAACCACCTTCACGCTCTCCGCATGGCCAGTGCGCCCGCTGCAAACCTGCTTATACGTCGGCCGCTCCACGTGCCCCTGCATGTACCCGCTGACGGCCTCGATTACGCCCGGGCCTTGCTGAAAGTAGTGCTCGATGCCCCAAAAGCAGCCGCCCGCGAAATATGCCGTCTCGCTGCTCACGTCCGTGCCCGGGGCGCCCGCCGACTGAGTGGCCGGCGGCGTTGCGGGCTCAGACCCAGGCCGCGCGGCTGGCCGGCTTTCGGGCGGCAGCGCCTCGCCTCTGGTGTAAAACTTGAGCGACGCCGAATTGAGACAGTGCCGTTCACCCGTCGGTGGAGGCCCATCATCAAAAACATGTCCGAGATGGGCGCCGCACCGGGCGCAGTTGATTTCGGTCCGCACCATGCCGGCGCTGCGATCCGTCTTCCGGGAAACGTGCTGCGGGTCGAACTCGCGGTAGAAGCTCGGCCAACCCGTGCCCGACGTGAACTTGTGCGCGCTGGAGAACAGCGGCAGCCCGCACACTACGCAGCAGTAGGTTCCGTCCTGCTTGTTGTCCAACAGCGTGCCGCAGAACGCCGGCTCCGTCCCGGACTTCTGCGTGATGCGGTAGGTTTCCGGATCGAGCTTGGCCGTAAGTTGCCGCACCTCTTCGCGCGACAGCGGTGTAATGTCGTAGCCGGAAGCTGAATACCGTCGTTGCATTTGATTTACCCCATCGGCCGCCGAAAACTGGCCCAGACAGACGATCGTCGAGAGCATTACAGCGACCATAGCGAAAGTGGCAACTACGGCCGGCCGCGTTTTATTCCACGCTCAGCGGCGCCGAATGCGTTCAGGGATGGGGGTCGGGTTGGCCGTCCGCGGCCTTGAGGTCTGCTAGCTGTTGCATGACCGCAGTTACGCGCTCCAGGTTGATGGCCGCCTCCTGATTGCCCGGCCACAATCGCAAGGCCTCCCGGAACTCTTGCTGGGCTCTTGTGAGGTCACCCAGCATGGCGTGCACGTTCCCCAGCATTTTGTGGGTTTCCGACATTTCGGGATTATCTTCCTGCTGCACGGCAAGGAGCGTCTGAACATCGTAACGCGCCCGCAGCTCCTCTTCCGTGATTCCGGCCGCCGCCTGGGCCTCAAGCTCTTCCGTCGAGACCACGCTGAGGCCCTCCATGGCACGCTGCAACATGTTGCGATACGGCTGCGTCAGGTCGAGCTGTGCCTGCCGCGTCTTCTCGAACGCAACCAGCGCCTCCTGCGGCTTGTTTTGCGACAGCAGAATTACCCCCAAACGGCGGTATACTTTGTCCGGCTCGGCGCCGCACTCCAGGGCTTCTTGATAGAGTCTTTTCGCCACCTCGTAATTATTTGGGTTTCTCCAAATCATCTCAGCGATGTTGAACAGGATTACGCCGCGCAGGAACTTTCCCGGATTCTCCTGCAACGCCTGCTCCAGAAGGCGAACGCCGGCGTCCACCTGACCGCTCCGCGCCACGGCGATTGCCAGATGTACGCGCGTTTGCGTGTCTTCGTTGACCGCCAGCGCCTGCTTGAAAGCGCTGATGGCCCCTGCGAAGTCGTTATTGCGAAGCCGCGTGACGCCGGCGGCCGAGTACCAGTCGGCCTCGGTTTTTCGGCCCGGCCGGGACATTTCGGCCAGCCAGGGCGGGTTTATCCAGGTGATGATGGCGAAGATTATGACTCCGCACCACAGGATCAGCAGCCCGCCGGTGACCACGGTGTGCAGCCACGGACGAGGCACCGCGCCGGGCGAGCTGCCGGCCGGTCGCAGTTCGGGAGACTCAGTCATTGTTGACGACGAAGAGGACGTTTTTGCCTTCCTTTTTCAAGCGGTTAAACGTTTCACAAGCCTGTGGCGTGGGCTGAATTATTACCTGCGAGCCGCGTTTAGTGTTCGGGTTATACATAAAATGCGTTTTTCTGCTCATGAACCCGTGGCCACCTTCGCCGTGCGGCCCGGCGCCGATCAGAATTATGTCCGCGCACTGTTTCAGGAAGAATCCCCGGTCGCGCGGATTGAATTCATGCAACTTCGTCGCCGGGTGCAGCGTGCCGTTAGGCAATATGGCGAAATCGAAGTATGGCCACACCAGGCCGCGGTAAACGGCCAGGCCGGGGCGCCAGTAGACCATGCCGCTGTCGCGATAGTGCACCAGGGCCCAGGCCTGTGCGCCGATCGCCAGAACCGCGATGGTTATCATTGCCCAGCGCCAGGGTCGAAACTGGCTCAGATGCAGTATCAGGAAAGTCACCACGAACGTCCCGATCGTCAGGTAAATGGTGATCGGAATTTCGTCGGCAATGTTCAGCAGCGAGCAATACGTCAGCAGCCCCCAGGCAGTTACGCCCAATAGCAGCATCATGCTGCCGGGCGACCTGAAGTACTCCGACAGTCGCCGGTGTCGCAGCGGCCGCCAACTCCGCAGTTCACTGGAACCGTTGTATACCAGCAACAGGCCCATCACGCTGCCCCACACGTCCTTGGATATGTCGCCGGTATCGAAGAAACGATTGTTGACGAAGGTTTGGAATAGCTCGTCGAACGTCGAGAGCCCCAGCGAGACGCCAACGGTCAGACCGATGATGGTGGCCGGCGTATAGCCGCGCGGCGTCAGATCGCGGTACACAATTATCGCGAAGAACATGTACGCGAAATAGTGCCAGTTAAACTGCAGCTCGTAGAACACGTGGCCGAAATAGTAGTCATTAATATACTGGCCGTAGGCGATCATCAGCACGATTATGCCTATCGCCACCAGCCGCCCGCGGTTGATATAGGGCCACAGCAGCGCCAGCAGCCCCACCCCCACGACCGAAGCCACCACGAGCACATAGGGGACATCTATGCCCTGGAACTGAAACGTCGCCGCAGAAGCCCGGCCGATGGCGTCCTGTAGGTACGCCCGCAGCATCAGGAACGGCATGCTCACGACGAGCAGCGACGTCGCGACCAGGTGCAAGCGCGTCGAGTGAATCCACTCAAGACGGGAGGGGGCATAGCGGGCGGTTACGGCCGTACTCATCGACGCGCACCAGATATCGCGGGCCCTTGGGAACCGAAGCGCTGCTCGCAGGCACGCCGGGCGAGTCCAACGCCGCAATGCAGTATACCTGTCCTCAATCCTGCTTCCCAGGCGACGCGGGCCTGGCAGATCCGCGAATCGACGCGAAACACTGTCATTATCGCACCCAACCGCTCGTACTCCTCAAGGTTGCGGAGGTTGCGGCGCCTGGCGCGACGTGCGGGCCTGCCGCTCCGCTTGGTCCAGCATCTGGATGTTCCGGGCCAGTTGCGGATTGTCCGGCCAGATGCGCTGCGCATCGGTGAATGCCGCGCGGGCCTCGGCGAACTCGCCCAGAAGCGCATGGACTGTTCCCAGCATATTGAACGTGTCCGCCAGGTCGGTATTGTTGTACCACTGGTACGCGGTGATCACCTTCAGGTCGTAGCGGGCCATGTCTTCCGCGGTGATGCCGGCCGCCGCCTGGGCCTCAATCTCGTCCGCCGGCACGACGTTCTGACCTTCCAAGCCACGTTGCAGCATGTTGCGGTAGCCCTGGGCCGGGTCAAGCTGCGCCTGAACGCTCTTCTGCAGCTCCACAGCCGCCTCACGCAGCTTGCCTTGCTCGTACAGAATCTGCCCCAGGCGGCGATGCACCTTGTCGGGCTCTGCTCCGCACTCAAGGGACTCTCTGTAGTAGTCGATGGCTTCACCCCGCCGCACCGGCTGCTTGAACAGCAGTTCCGCAATATTGAAAAGTATGACCCCGCGCAAGAAACGCGGCGGGTCTTTCTGCAACTCCTCCTGCAGCATTCTCAGCCCCAGCTCCGGCCGGCCGGCGTGGGCGTGCGCAATCGCCAGGTGCACCCGCGTTTGCGGCTCGTCGTGCACGCTGAGGGCGCGCTCGAAAGCCACGATCGCCCCCTCGAAGTTCCTATCACGCATGCGCTGGACGCCCGAGGCCGAATGCGTTCCGGCTTCAGCCAGCCGGCCCGGGTGGGATAACTCGCGCAGCCAGGGCGGATCGATCCAGGTTATGACGGAGCCAGTCACTATGAAGCACCAAATCAGCAGCAGCGCGCAAGTGAAGACCGTGCGCTGCCACGACGGCTTAATCGTGGCCACCGGGGGCGCCGCCTGCCTGGGGCGGGTGTCAGTCGTTGTTGACAACGAAGAGGACGTTTTTGCCTTCCTTCTTTAACCAGTTGAACTCTTCGCAAGCGTTTTTCGTCGGCAGAATGACGATCTGCGTGCCGCGCTTCAGGTCAGGGTTGTACATAAAGTGCGGACGCTTGGTCATGAACCCGTTCCCGCCTTCCCCCCGCGGGCCCGACCCAATCAGAATAATGTCACTGCATTGACGCAGGAAAAACTGCCGGTCGCGCGGCCGGAATTCGTGCAGCTTGGTCGCCGGATGAAACGTGCCGTCCGGCAGAATAACGAAATCGAAGTACGGCCAGACAATACCGCGATAGAATGCCAGCCCCGGCCGCCAGTACAGGTCGGCGTTCCGGTACTTGACCAGCGCCCACGCCTGAACGGCCACCGCCAGCACCAGCAGGCCCAGCAGAATCCGGCCCATCGGCCGGAACTGGCTGACGTGGATCAGTGCGAAAGCCACCCCCACGGTCGCCAGCGTAAGACACACGACCTGCGGAATCTCGCGCCGCTCGTTCAGGAGCGAGGCATAAGTCAGGAAGCTGAAGTTGAAGATTCCCAGCAGCAGCATCAGGCTGCCCGGATGGCGGAAGTAGTCCAGCAGGTGGCGGTGACGCAGGGGCAACCATTTTGCCTCGCGGGAGCCGCTGTAAATAATCAGCAGCGCCATCAGGCAGCCCCAGACGTCCTTGGAGATGTCGCCGCTGTCGAACACCCGGTTGTTGAGGAAGAACTGAAAACCCTCATCGAAGCTCGATAAGACCAGGGACCCGCCATACGTAATCCGGATGACCCGGTCGGGCGTGAAGCCGCGCGGCGCAAAATCGCGGTAGGCCATGAAGACTATCAGCATGTAGGCCAGATAGTGCCAGTTCATCTGGATTTCGTAAAAGACGTGCCCATAGTAATAGTCGTTTATGTATTGCGCATAAGCGACCATCAATATGGCCACCGCGACCGCTGCCACGCGCCGGCGATTGATATATGGGCGCACCTTCCACAGCCCGATTACCGCGACCACCGCCGCCACCGTCGGCACGACCGGGACATGCACGCCCCAGAGCTCGACCTCCCACAACGACAGCATGCCCAGACGCTCCTGCATGTACGCCCGGAGCATCAAAAACGGCAAGCCGACCACCAAAAACGAGGTCAGAACCAGGTGCAGCCGGGTGGAGTGAATCCACCGGAACCGGGAAGAGGCGTAGACAACAGGGTGGGCTGTGGTCATCGTTTTCTCAGCGGTCCTTCGTCGCCGCCGTGGCCAAGCACTCGCAAGAAGACCGCCACGCAGGCCGGTCCCGGAGCAGAACAGTAGGATAACGGCAGCCCCCAGCCGCCTGCAACGGGCAAAACGCGCTCACGCGAATGGAAACACGCTCACTCGAACGGCGCTAAACGCTTTTGGGCCCGGATAACCGCGCACACCCTGGAGCCGTTACGCGCTCACCCTTCCGCGCGCGTGGCGAGTAATCGCGGCCCGTGCTAAATTGACCCGTTCGGCGCGCCGCTTGCCGTGACGCCGGCGCTGTTGCTGTTTGTTGATCCTGGCTCGTGGAGGTGCCCTATGACCGACATTCTGAAAAAGCTCAATATTTCCGAGAATCATCCCGGCGGTTTCTGCGGCGAGTGGCTCGGCTCCGGCCCCACGCTCGACGTCATTACGCCCATCGACGGCTCGCACATCGGCTCCGTCCGGCAAGTGACGGAGGCCGAGTACGACCGCATCGTCGCCCGCGCCCACGAAGCCTTCCTTTCCTGGCGCATGGTTCCGGCCCCCAAGCGCGGCGAAATCGTGCGCCAGCTTGGCGTCCGCCTGCGCGAATACAAGCAGGAGCTCGGCGCGCTGGTCACGCTTGAAATGGGCAAGATCGCGGCCGAAGGCGCCGGCGAAGTGCAGGAAATGATCGACATTTGCGATTTTGCCTGCGGCCTTTCGCGCCAGCTTTACGGGCTGACCATGCACTCCGAACGCCCGCGCCATCGCATGTACGAGCAATGGCACCCACTGGGCGTCGTGGGCGTGATCAGCGCCTTTAACTTCCCCGTCGCCGTCTGGAGCTGGAACGCCGCCATCGCGGCGGTCTGCGGCGACAGCGTCCTCTGGAAACCCGCCAGCAAGACCCCGCTTACCGCCATCGCCTGCACCAGAATCGCTCAGCAGGTTTGCGAAGAGAACAACGTCGACCCGGCCATCTTCTCCCTGGTCGTCGGCCCGGGCCGCACCGTGGGCGAGAAACTCCTCAACGACCGGCGCATTCCGCTGGTTTCCGCGACCGGTAGTTGCCAGATGGGTTACCGCGTCGGCGAAGTCGTCGGCAAGCGCCTCGGCCGCACAATCCTCGAACTCGGTGGCAACAACGCCATCATCGTTACGCCCTCGGCCAACATGGACATGGCCGTCCGCGCCATCCTGTTCGGCGCGGTCGGCACGGCCGGCCAGCGCTGCACCAGCACGCGCCGCATCATCGTCCACGAGAGCGTGCGCAAAGACCTGGTAAACCGGCTGACGAAGGCCTACGCGTCGGTGCCGGTCGGCGACCCGCGCAAGTCCTCCACGCTGATGGGCCCGCTGGTCACGCACCAGGCCGTCGAAGACATGCAGAACGCAATCCGGCGCGTCAAGGAAGAAGGCGGCGAAATCCTCTTCGGCGGCGAGCCGCTCTCCGGCCCGGCCTACCCCGGCGGGCATTACGTCAAGCCCTGCATCGCGGCCGCCAAGAACGAATTCCGCATCGTTCAGGAAGAAACCTTCGCCCCGATTCTGTACATCATTGGCTACGGCTCGGCCGGCGGCTCGCCGGAGAAAGACCTGGAACAGGCACTCGCGCTGCACAACGGCGTCCCGCAGGGTTTGAGTTCCGCGATCTTCACGACCAACCTGCTTGAAGCCGAGACGTTCCTGTCGCACCTCGGCAGCGATTGCGGCATCGCCAACGTGAACATCGGGACCAGCGGCGCCGAAATCGGCGGCGCGTTCGGCGGCGAAAAGGAAACCGGCGGCGGGCGCGAATCCGGCTCCGACGCCTGGAAGGCCTACATGCGTCGCCAGACCAACACGATCAACTGGAGCACCGAGCTGCCCTTGGCCCAGGGCATCACGTTCGGCTCGTAGGCGCCCCGAAACGCGGCCGGCGCCGGCCGACGTCGAGAATCGCTCGGCCGATAACCAGAATTGGCGGCACGCGGAAACCTCCGCGGCCGCCAATTTCTGTTGCTTTCGCGTTCGAGATGGCAACAATTGAAGAGGTAGCAGCGCCGCGCAAGCGCGCTTCGCGTTTGCGCTGGCGGTGCAACGGCGACCGCAGGAGGTACGAAGAATGCTTCGAAGCTGGTTCACAGATTGTGGTAGGCGCTCGTCCGCGTACGCTTGCGTGGCGGCGGTTGCTTTAGCTGCGGCGCTGTGCGCGAAAGGGCGCGCGGCGGAGGTGGTCGTCAAAAACGACTCGTTTGAAGAGGGCGGGCTGGCTTACCTGGTGGGCGACTTCGTCCCCGGCGAGGAAGTGGGCGTGCGGCTCACTTCGCCGTGCGACGGCACAATCGTGGCCGTGCAGATAGCTTGGCTGGAGGGGACGCCGGGACACCCACCGAGCCTGCACCGCGCCATTCGCATTTACGACGGCAGCACGTTTCCGACACCGGGCGCTCAATTGGCGTACTTGGAGGCGCCGCTGCTGTCGCCGGGGTACGTCAATGAATTCCGGTATTTGGACGAAGCCGGCACGATTCCGCTATCGGTTCCGGTAACGGTGGGGCAGCAGTTCTACGTTGCCCTGGAATTCGATGAGCCGACGGACGTTGGCAGCGGCGGGGCCAGCGTAGTTCGCGACACCGACGGCTGTCAAACCGGCCGGAACATCATATATGTCATTCCCGGCGGTTGGTTCAACTTCTGCCTGTTCATCCAAGGCGACGTGGTCATTCGCGCCGTGGTGGATTGCGGCGAGCAGTCGGGAGCGTGCTGTCTGCCGAGCGGCGCGTGCCAGTTCATCACGCCCACGCAGTGCGCCGGAAGCGCCGGCACTTACCACGGCGATCTGGTCAGTTGCGCCGCAGTGGAGTGCCCGCAGCCCAGCGGCGCCTGCTGTTTCGAGGCGACCGGCGGCTGCTTGGATCTGACGCAACAGCTTTGTGCGGTGACGGCCGGCATATGGGCGGGAATGGGAACGCAGTGTGCCACGTATACCTGCTTCCCCAGCGGTGCGTGCTGTCTGCCGGACGGCGGTTGCGTCGATGACGTGAGTCCGAGCGAATGTGCGGCCGCAGCCGGTGTATACCGGGGGGATGGCACGCAGTGCGGCCTGATTGATTGCCCTGATCCCACCGGGGCGTGCTGCATCGCCAGCACGGGCGGCTGTGTGGTGCTGAGCGAGGCCGCTTGCGCCGTCGTGGGCGCCCACTGGGCCGGCTTCGGCACAACGTGCGTCGATCTTAACCAGAATGGGAAGGCCGACGCCTGCGAGGCGGGCGACTGCAACTGCGACGGCGCCGTTAACGTCTTCGACATCGACCCCTTCGTGCTGGCGCTGGTCGACGCAGCGGGTTACCAGGCGGCTTATCCGAACTGTTCCATCAGCAACGCGGATACAAACCGCGACGGAACGGTGAATGTGTTTGATATCGATCCGTTCGTGGCGTTGTTGACGGGCGAATGAGCTGGCTGAGGGATCAAGGGATCGAGGGATCAAGGGATCTAGGGATCGAGGGATCGAGAAGAAGAGCAGAGACGGGGCGGGCAGTTTGCCAGTTTGCCAAGTGGTTGCCGGAGAGGCGAACAGGTGACAAAGGCGGCTGCGCGCGGTGCTACCCCAGGTGATCAAGCGGTCTGATAAAAAGCCCGCCAGGATCGCGTGTTGGGGGCAGATGATCAGATAGTCATGGTTTTTGCGCGCTCGATTTTGATAACCTGAGGCGCCGCTGCGCGGAGAGAGTTGATAGGTGAGAGGTGAGCAGGCGAGAAAGCGCGGGAAGGGATGATAGGTGACAGGTAAGCATGGGGGACATTTCGAACGCAGCATAGTGGGTGCCTTTCTGCGCGCCGGGCGCGGTATCTGCTAGGTATTCTATGGCAGCTATCAGCTCTCAGCTCTCAGCTTTCAGCCAGAGTGCGCGGAATCGAGGTGGTTGCGCGCTGGTGGCGGTCTGAGGGCAAGATTCCAGGCGAATCCGCCGGCGGCCCCCGCAATTTTGTGAAGCCGTCAGCTTTCAGCTATCAGCCGTCAGCCGGAATTCAGCGGATTGTGCGTGGTTGCGGGCAACGGAGAGGGATTGAGGGATTAAGGGATCCAGGGATCGAGGGATC
>JAAYXS010000508.1 GCA_012515775.1 Phycisphaerae bacterium | reverse complement strand
TGGAGCGAGCCGGCCCGCTGGTCCATGGGGCTGCTTAACCCCACAGACTGGCATGCGAGTTGGATCGGTGACAGCGCCCCCCTGCCGTCGTCCGAACCGCCGGACCCGCACCCCGCGCTGATGCTCCGCAAGACCTTCCAAGTCCCCGCGCCGCAGCAACAACCCGCCCCTACGCCCGTTAAGCGCGCCACAATCTACGCCACGGCGCTGGGCCTTTACGAACTGCGTCTGAACGGCCAGCGCGTCGGCGACCATGTCCTCGCACCCGAGTGGACCGACTACCACAAACGCGTGCAATACCAGACCTACGATGTCACTCACCTCGTCCGCCCCGGGGAAAACGCGCTCGCCGCCCTGCTCGGCGACGGCTGGTATTGCGGACGCATCGGTCTGGCTTTCGCCGTCCCCGGCGGACAAACCCGCGCGTTCTACGGCCGGCAGCCCTGGCTACTGGCGCAACTGGAGATCGAACTCGCCGACGGCCACACCATCACGGTCGTTTCCAATGACGAGTGGCGCGTCACGAACGAAGGCCCCATTCGCGCCAGCGACATTTTGGACGGCGAAGGCTACGACGCTCGCCGCGAACTGCCGGGCTGGGATGCGCCGGGCTTCGACGATTCCGCCTGGCGACCCGCGAAAGTTTGCAGCCTTGCTTCGCCGCAAGACTTGGGATTGACCACGACGCACCCCGCCAGCCCAAAGCTGGTAGCGCAGCCCAACGAGCCAATTCGCGTCATACGTGAGATCAAGCCCATCGCGCTCACCGAGCCGCAGCGCGGCGTATACGTATACGACCTGGGCCAAAACCTGGCCGGTTGGTGTCGAATGAAGCTGAGCGGCCCCGCCGGCACAACCGTCACCCTGCGCCATGCCGAAGTGTTGAACCCCGACGGCACAATCTACACCGCCAACTTGCGCGGGGCTCCGCAGACAGACCAGTACACGTTGCGCGGCCCACAGGGCGACGGGCAAGGCGAAGTCGAAGTCTTCGAGCCGCACTTCACCTATCACGGCTTCCGCTACGTCGAAGTAATCGGCCTGCCCGAGAAGCCCGCCCCGGACGCACTGGTGGCGCGCGTAATCTCTTCCGCGGCCCCTGTCTGCGGCCGCTTCGAATGCTCGAACCCACTGCTTAACAAGCTGATGGAAAACATCGTCTGGACGCAGCGGGCCAACATGCCCAGCGTGCCGACCGACTGCCCGCAACGCGATGAACGCCTCGGCTGGATGGGCGACATCCTCGCATTTTCTCAGGCCGGAATGTTCAACCTCGACATGGCCGCCTTCTTTACTAAGTGGCTGCCCGACGTGCGCGACGCTCAGGCCGACGATGGCCGCTACCCGGATTTTGCACCTCACCCGTTCGACCCCAACGTGCGCTTCTCGGCCGCGCCGGCCTGGGGTGACGCCGGTGTGTTCGTGCCTTGGCGGGCGTACGTCAACTACGCCGACCAGCGCCTGCTCGCCGAGCATTACGAGTCCGCCTGCCGCTGGATCGACTGGGTCCAAGCCAACAACCCCGACCTGCTCTGGAAGAACAAACGCGGCAATGACTACGGCGACTGGCTCAACGCGGACACGCTCAAACTGGAGGGCTGGCCGGCCACGGGGGCCGCAGTGCCGAAAGAAATCTTCGCCACCATGTTCTTCGCACGCTCCACCCAGCTCGTCTCGCAAATAGCAGCCGTACTTGGCCGCGACGACGACGCCCGCCGCTATGCCCGACTGGCGGCCGACATTCGCGCCGCCTTCCTGAAGGCGTACGTCGGCCCCGACGGCCGCATGCCCGGCGACACCCAGGCCGGCTACGCCATCGCGCTGCACTTCGACCTCCTGCCGGAAGACCTGCGGCCCGCGGCCGTGCAGCACATGCTCGCCGGCTTTGAAAAATACAATGGCCACATCTCCACCGGTTTCCACAGCACCATATGCATGATGAATGAACTGAATCGCCTCGGCCTGGTGGATGAAGCCTACCGGCTGCTGATGAACCGCGGCATGCCCTCCTGGCTGTACCCGGTTGAGCACGGCGCGACCACCATCTGGGAGCGTTGGGACGCCTACGTCGATGGCCGCGGCTTCCAGGACCCCGGCATGAACTCCTTTTCGCACTACGCTTTCGGCTGCGTCGGCGAGTGGATGTACCGCACTATCCTCGGTATCAATCCGGACGACCCGACCGGAGCCGAGCCAGGCCGCACCGAAATGCCGCCAACTGCCGAAGCGTGGCGCCCAGGCTACAAGCATTTCACGCTGCGCCCGCGACCCGGCGGCGGCCTGACCTGGGCCGGCGGCGAGTACCACTCGATCCACGGCAAAATCGTGAGCCACTGGCGCATCGAAAACGGCCGGCTTGCGTACGAATGCACGATCCCGGCCAATACCACTGCGACGGTCTACGTCCCGACTTCGGACCCCGCGTCAGTACGCGAGGAGATCGACCCCGAGGCACTACCGCCAGGCTCTGCGACGCGAACGGAAGCGGGCGCTGCGGTATTCGAACTCGGCGCGGGTAGTTATCGTTTCACTTGCCCGTACTCACTATGATGTTTGCGTGCTTTGTGGTGGCCTTGTAGCTAAATGCCGCGTGCTGTGCCTTTGGTGCAGAGAATCCAATGGAACCAGTAAACACACCGTCAGTC
Source organism: Phycisphaerae bacterium (assembly GCA_012515775.1). Taxonomy (GTDB): domain Bacteria; phylum Planctomycetota; class Phycisphaerae; order UBA1845; family Fen-1342; genus JAAYXS01. The sequence goes on along the minus strand of JAAYXS010000508.1, from coordinate 1,306 downwards.
GACTTCACGCAACTGAACCTCGACGTGGTCTTCGGCCGCGCCGGCGGCCGTATAATTTGGCAGCCGCGCATCCTCGCCTGGCTGACTGACAAGCAGTTCGCGGGCGAGCCCGTGCCGGCCCCCTACACCGACATGACGCCGCCGCAGCTCTATCGCGCGCTGGGCTGCTCCAACCGCATCTATGATTTCAATGCGTGCTTCGTTTCACACGAGGACCCGCGCGTCCGCCTGACCCGCACGGAACTGAACGCGACCGACTACGAGCTCGTTTGGGAAACGCCGGTCGGCCGGCAGCGCGCCGTCTATCGCCGCTCGCCCAACACGCCCGCGGAACTCCCGGTCAAATGGCCCGTGAGCGACGAAGAGGAACTTAAAGTCGCCACCTGGCGCGAGCTGCACCGCACCTGGTCCTGGGACCAAGCCGCCTACGAGCGCCTCACTCGCGAGTGGGCCGGCCTCGGCGCCCCGACCATGTACATCTGCCGCACCACGCTGCAGAAGCTCATCATCGAAGACATGGGCATGACCGGCACCGTGATGGCCATGCGGCGCTTCCCCGCCACGTGCGAAGCTTACTTCGAAGCCCTGGCCGTGACGCAGGAGCGCCTCATCGCCGTGATCAATGCCAGCCCGATCCAGATCGTCAATTTCGGCGACAACATCCACGCCATGTTCCTCTCCCCACGCTGGTTCCGGCAATACATCCTGCCGGTCTACCAAAGGCGCTGCGAACTGCTGCACGCGGCCGGCAAATTCGTCCACGCCCACTGGGACGGGCACTGTAAGCCCCTCTTGCCGATGGCCCGCGAAACCGGACTGGACGGCATCGAAGCCATCACGCCCCGCCCGCAGGGCGACGTAACGCTCGAGGAAATCAAGGCCGCCTTGGGCGACATGTTCCTGCTCGACGGCATCCCGGCGGTCTACTTCGATCACACTTACAGCGAACAGGAACTGCTGGACTGCACGCGCAAGTGCATCGACCTTTTCGCCCCGCGCCTGGTGCTGGGCATCAGCGACGAAATCTCCTCCCACGGCGACATTGAACGCATCCGCGCCGTCGGCCGGGTCGTCGACAAGTACAACGCCGGCTGCGCGTAACATTTAGGCTATCTTTTAGCTTGCCTCACCGCGGCCTTTCAGGCAGCGGAAAGCGCACCGCCACCGCCGTGCCGATGACGGGGTAAGGCAGCCGAAGGCGGTACACGTGGAATTGCGAGCCGTCCCAGCACAGTTTCTCGCATACATAGTGCAGAAGCCGCTCGTAGTTCGGCACCTCCGAGGTCTGCACGCCGGCCAGGCCCTG
>JAAYXS010000507.1 GCA_012515775.1 Phycisphaerae bacterium | reverse complement strand
GCAGGAGCAGCGCCTGGTCGCCGGCTGCGAGCGTTTCCGACAACAGGTGCAGCAGTTCTGGCGAGATCAAGGTCGTCGTTTGCCCCAGTTCGCGCGCGGCGGTTTGTACGACGCGCACCTTGGGCAACGTGGCTGAACCGACGCGCTGCGGCAGACGCAGCAGGCGATAATGCGGCAGTGTCTGGGCGTTGTGCCAGGTTTCCAGGGCGGGCGTCGCGGAGCCGAGCACCACCGGCACACCTTCGAGCTGCCCGCGCTTGATCGCCACGTCGCGTGCATGAAGCAGGGGCGTGGAGAGGCTCTTGAAGCTCGAGTCCTGCTCCTCGTCGACCACGATCAGCCCGAGCCGCGGACACGGCGCGAACACGGCGCTGCGTGTCCCGATCACGACATCCACGGCTCCGGCGCGTATCGCGGCGTACGCGCTGCGCCGCTGGCGCTCCGGCAGGCGGCTATGCAGAACCGCGACCCGCTTGAAGCGCCGCGCCAAACGCTCCACCAGTTGGGTCGTTAAAGCGATTTCCGGCACCAGGAAGATCGCCTGTCGGCCGGCAGCGATGACGCGGCGGATCGTGCGCACGTAGACTTCCGTTTTTCCGCTGCCGGGCACACCGAAGAGCAGGAATACGCGAAACGGCTCGCCCGATGAACCCGAAATCTCGTCGAGGGCGGCCTGCTGCTCAGGCGTAAGGCAATACTCGTCTTCAGGACACGCGGACGCCGGCAACGCACCTTCATCCGTCGTTGAGAAGGCCAGATCGACTATTGGCCGGGGTTCGCGTTTTTCGACCTGCTCGATGAAGCCGCGCTCGATCAACTTGCGAACTATGCTGGCGCTGATTCCCGGCTTGCCCAAGAATGCCCTCCGCGGATGCTCGGCGCTGCCGAGTGCTTCGATCACGAGCCGCTGCCGGGGCGTGAGTTCTGCGGCCGCGGCGGTGGGGCTGGCTTTCAGATAGAACGTGCGTCTAAGCGGTGGATTCCGCGCTGCCGCCGGGGCCAGGCTCATCAGCGTCAGCCCCGGCGGACAGGCGTAGTACTCGCTGATCCAAAGTCCGAGCTTTACGAGCGTTTCGCCGAGCGCTTCGGCGGCAATCACCTCAGCCACAGGCTGCAAGGTGTGCTTCCACTCACGCTGGGCGACGGCGACGCAGACGCCCGGCACCAAACGCGCTCGACGTCCGTATGGCACCCGCAGGAAAGTGCCGGGTTGCACGAGCGCCGCGAGCGGCTGGGGGACGGTGTAGCTGTAAAGGTGGAACGAGCGAACAGCAATAGCGACCTCGGCGACGGGTCCAAAACTGGAGGAGCCGGCCTGGGGCACGAGCCAAAGCTGGCGGGAGTTGGTATCAGGAGCGTGCGGCAAGGGGGCCTCGCTTTATGCGGCTATGGTACATGAGTGCGATGAGGTGCGTTAGATATAAGGCTACGGTGAAAATTGGAACGGCATCGTCCTATAACCTGGAGTAGGGGAGAGGGTCTTCTATCGGGAGGCGTCGCGAGGCGGCCTGTCTTATAGGACGTACTTTAAAGCTACTTGGGGGTCGCCCGACTGGCTGGTTGCCGTCGTCGGCCGGCCTAGGTTGCGCCGGTTGATCTGGCGATTTTGTTTCGGGGTCGGTCTCGGTCACGCTGGTTGGTGGCGCAGTATCACCGCATTGCTACATTTCCGATCCGCGATATAGCAAATACCCAGCTTCTGCTCAGTGGTGCACGCATTTCCGAGTGACAGAATCGCCAATGGCCTGCGACGGGTATGTACAATCTATACTTATTGTACGTAATCGCGCACGGCTCGAAGGGCGACACATTCGTAAGTGTTAGTCAACTATTTCAGAGTTTACGACTCGCCAACTCGGCTTCATGTGCTCGTTTTGAAATGAAATACTACAGACTCCGATCTGCCACAGTCTGCGCGCCCTTGACCGAATTGTCTGTAGCATTTTGGAGTCCACAACTCCAGAACTGCATTCGGGCTGCAAAAAAAGCGCGCCCATTCGAAAAAAAGAATTGACTGGGGGGGAACGGGGGAGTTAGAATTCGACTCGGAGCAAGGAGGAAAGCACCACGTACTGCGTTGTGGATTCCATGACGGCTACCTGTGTCCTTTTCACGCTATTCGTTAGCCGCTAATGTGCGGCGCGCGAATGTGTTTTGGCCCTTGAGGGGAAAGTCGATGGCAGTCAGGCGTAATGCCGCCTTGTTGCGCGTAACTTATTCTGCCGCTCACCTAAGCCGCGCCTGCCGCCGACTTCATTCCCGGGCCCAAGTTGGTGTTATTTGTTTTTGTTGGCGACACCAGGTCGGGACGGAGGACCCGCGGCCCGCCATTTATGGGAGTGGAGGCCGGGTTTTTCGTCAGACGCAGATCGATCCATTTCATGTGAGGAGGTAAGAGAATGGTTTGCAAGAGATGGTTATGTATGGCAGGAGTCGTACTCCTGTCGGCCAGCGTCCTGGTTGCAGGCGTGGCCACATTTCAGCCGGCGACGTCCGGCGGGAACCTCGGGGCTGTGGTGCAACAAGGCCCCAATGCCACGCCGGCCACGCTGACGGGCTCGAACATAGCTGGACTGCAGTCCAGCGGTGTGAACGCCCGGACTGAAAAGCAGGTCCCAGCCAACACGGGCGCCTTTGTGTCCCCGACCCCAGCCACGACGATCGTGGTAGCGCCGGTGGCTAGCCGGCTGTACGGGTTTGACACCAGCGTCGGGTCGGCGGCCCCGCCGGATACGTTGGGCGCGTATCTCATGACCCCGTTCGGGCCTGATCCT
>JAAYXS010000506.1 GCA_012515775.1 Phycisphaerae bacterium | reverse complement strand
TACCTGCCGTACGACCTGCTCACAAAGGTCGACATAGCGTCGATGGCGTGCAGCCTCGAATGCCGTTCGCCGTTCCTCGATCATCGCCTGGTCGAGTTCGCTCTGTCGCTGCCGCTATCCTGGCGGCTGCGTGGGCGCAACACCAAGCGCATCCTCAAGGACTGGGCTGCCGGACTCCTTCCGCCGGAGATAATGGCCCGTCGCAAAATGGGCTTTGCGGTGCCGATCGGCCAGTGGTTTCGGGGCGAGCTGCGCGAGTACCTGCGAGATTTGTTGTTCGCCCCCGAGGCCCTTTCGGGCCGCATCTTCCGGCCGGAATGGCTGCGAGACTTGTTCGAGGGGCATTTATCGGGCCGAGCCAATTACGAGGCGCCCCTGTGGTCGTTGCTCATGGTCGAACTATGGTTCCGCCGCTGGCAGCCGGTCGTTCCATAGGCGTTCGCTGCAATTCTGTGGCGGCACGCCCCGGCTCTGCCCAGTTTTCAGCCGTTTCTGCCGTTCCGCCGATGTATTTAGGGCAGCCGCTTATGGGTCTGGCGGCGGCTGGAGACGCTGCGCGATGCTGGTTGATCAGGCGGAGATTGACGCACTGCTAGCCCAGGCCACGGGCGGTGAGGCGGAAGGCGGCGGCTGGGTGCCGGAGCCGCCGGCACCACCCCCTCCAGCGCAGCGGGTCGCGTTTACGAATCTGAATGCGGACGTGCGCCGCATTCTGCGGCTTCGGGTGCCGGTGATCGTGCAATTAGCGCGGCGCCGGATGATGATCGCGGCGATTCGGAAGCTGGCGCCGGGTGCGATTATCGAATTCGACGTGTCAGTGGCGGATTCGCACGACCTGCTGATCAATAACCGCCCAATCGGGCGCGGCAAGTGCGTCAAAATCGGCGAGCACTTCGGTCTGCAAATCACGGAAGTCCTGGATCGCGCGCAGCGTATCCGTTCGATGGGCTCTGGGTCCCTGGAGTGATCGGACTCGAGGTGGGCGGCATAGCGGGGGGACATTGTCCGACTCTGTTCTGTTTTGGGAATCCACTGGGAAAAAACGCGCACTTCGCGGGTCGTATCATCCTCAAGGCGCGTCAAGATCTCCAATTTGGGTAATCTTGCGCACGGGCGGGATACGTGAGGAACTGGGCAACGGAGCGGGCATCTCAGTAGCCAGGTGTTCTTAAGTCGTGCTTCACGAGCGGCTTACGGAAAAAAAAGGCAGCACTGGGTTCTGTTCCGCCGCGGGAATGCCGCGTGCTAAGCGGCGGACGGTCAGCGCGCCGCCGGGAGCCTCGGTTCGCTTTAGCAAGTCCCGGATCAAGCGCCGGCCCGGAGGATTGCAGATGAAAACCGAATTGCTGCTCGGCGACGATGCGGTCGCTCTCGGGGCGATACATGCCGGCATCGGCGGCGCCTTTTCTTACCCGGGCACCCCGGCTACAGAAATTTTCGAGTACATCCAGGCTAAAGCCGCGAAACTGGGCGGCATTTCCGCTCGTTGGTCGGCCAACGAGAAGGTCGCCTACGAGGAAGCCCTCGGGATGTCTTACGCCGGCAAACGTGCCATCGTCTCGATGAAGCACGTCGGCCTGAATGTAGCCGCCGATCCGTTCGTGAACTCCGGGCTGACCGGCGTGAACGGCGGGCTGGTGCTGGTCGTGGCGGACGATCCCGGCATGCACTCTTCGCAGAATGAGCAGGACAGCCGGTACTACGGCGAATTCGCTCAGATTCCAGTTATCGAGCCGGGTAATCAGCAGCAATGCTATGACCTGACGAAGCAGGCTTTCGAGTTGTCCGAGGAGGTTCGCTTGCCGGTCATGATCCGGCTGGTGACGCGCTTGGCGCACAGCCGGTCGAACGTGCGCGTCGATATGCCGGAAGGTCTGCCGGAGCGGACCCGGACGCGGCTGCCGCTGCCGAACCCGAATGACTGGACGCTGGTCCCGGCACACGCCCGGCGGCGCTTCCGGCGGTTGCTGGACATGCAGCCGGTCCTGCGGGAGTGGGCGGACCGCGCCCCGTTCAATTCGCTGCGCCTGGCGGGGGCGACGGGGATCATCGCCTCGGGCATCGCTTACAACTATGCACGCGAGGCCATCGGGGCGGACGAGAACTACTCGCTGCTGCGGGTATCGACGTACCCGCTGCCGATGAAGTTGCTCCGCGAACTGGTAGGGCACTGCAACGAGATCTGGGTCATCGAGGAAGGTTATCCGTTCATCGAGAGCCGCCTGAACGGGCTGCTCGGGCTGCCCGGCAAGTTCGTGCGCGGCAAGCTCAGCGGAGACCTGCCTGCGACCGGTGAGCTTACGCCGGAAATCGTGGCCCGGGCGCTGGGGCGGCCGTGCACCGCGCCGATTGCAGCCATGGAAGACCTGGTGGCCAGGCCGCCGGCGCTGTGCCGCGGCTGCCCGCACGCGGATACGTACAAAGCCATCATTGACGCGACGGCTTCATACCCGGAGTCGCTGCTATTCAGCGACATCGGCTGCTACACGCTGGGGGCGATGCCGCCGTACAAGGCGGTTCATTCGTGCGTGGATATGGGCGCGTCGATCGCAATGGCGCACGGGGCGGCGCAAGCGGGTGCTCACCCGGTCATCTGTACCATTGGTGATTCGACCTTTACGCACTCGGGCATGACGCCGCTGATCGGCGCGGCGCGGGCGAACGCGAACATGACGGTCTTTATCCTGGACAACGCCACGGTCGCCATGACCGGGGCGCAGGAGACGATGGCCACCGGGGACGACCTTCTGAAGCTGTTGGCGGGGCTGGGCGTCGATCCCGCGCATGTGAAGGTGATCGAACCGCTTTCAAAGAACCATGCCGAGAACGTTGCGGCGATTAAAGGCGAGATCGAACATCGCGGGTTGTCGGTCATCGTGCCGCAGCGGGCGTGCCTGTTCGCAATGCGGAAGACAGTGGCGGCCAAGAGCAAGCCGGCCGCTGCCCCCGCGACTGCGTAGGATAGGGACGAGAATATTCCTGCAGCGCCGTGGTGCGCTCACGACAGAGGATCAATCGTGGAACAAAATATCATTCTTGCGGGCGTCGGCGGACAGGGCATTCTCACCATTGCGCGGGCCATCTCGATTGCAGCGCTGCGGCGCGGGCTCACGCTCAAGCAGGCCGAGGTTCATGGCATGTCGCAGCGCGGCGGGGCGGTAGAGTCACACCTGCGCGTGGCGGACCATGAGCTGTTCAGCGACTTGATCCCGCTGGGCCAGGCCAACATGGTGCTCTCGGTCGAGCCGCTCGAGACGCTGCGCTACGTGCAGTATCTGAACGGCGATGGCGTGGTCGTGGCGGGCACGACGGCCGTAGTGAATATCGACAATTATCCCGCGATTGAGCAGGTGCTCAGCCACGTCACGCGTTTTCCGCGGCACGTGCTGCTGGATGCTGAAGGTCTGGCGAAGAAGGCCGGCTCGGCCCGGTCGGCGAACATCGTCTCGCTCGGGGCGGCCTCGATTTACCTCGAAATCGACGCCCAGGACCTGGAGGACGCGGTGGCCGAGATGTTCGCCAGCAAGGGCGAGGAGATCGTACAGACCAACCGGCGGGCGTTCCGCATCGGGCGCAACGCGGCTGAAGCGTATCGGGCCGGCCTGGGCGCCGGGCTGACTTCGCGTGCGGTGCGTGAGCGAATCGACGCGCTAAGCCCTGAAGTGCTGCTGAGCTCCGAGGCGGGCGCGGCGGTCTGCGGCGATGGGCGGGCGCGCGTCGATCGGCTGACCGGCGCGGAGGCGCAGGCCTTCGAAGCCACATTGCTGCGCGTGTACGAGGAGGGCCGGCGGAGCTTCTACGAGCACGAAGTCTACAAGCTGGTGGAGCTGGTCGGCGCGATTCAGCCGCCGAAATACGTTTTCGTGCCAAAGGGCGGCATGATCACGCCCGAAGTGCTGGCGCAATATCCCGGCGAAACCGTCGTGCTGAAGATTGTCTCGCCGCAGATCACGCACAAGACTGAGGCCGCCGGTGTGGTGTTCGTCCCCAAAGACTTCGTGTCCGTCAAGCGCGAGATCGAACGGATGGTCACCGCCCACGGGGCCAACGTGGAAGTCGAGGGCGTGTTGGTGGTCGAGTTCGTCGAGCGCCGCCAGGCCGGCTTCGGGCACGAGCTGTTCGTGGGCGTGCGGGCCACACGCGAGTTCGGGCCCGTGATCGCGGCCGGCCTCGGTGGAGTGGATACCGAGTACTTGGCCAGCAAAATGCGCCCGGGGATCGCCGTCGCCAAAGCCTGCGCGATGGACATTACCGCTGAGGAATTCCTGGAGCTGTTCAAGCACACGGCGGCATACGACGTGCTCTCGGGCCGGGCCCGCGGGCACGGGCGGATTGTCTCCGATGGCGAACTGCTCCGCTGTTTCCGGGCCTTTATCTCGATCGCACGGCATTTCTGCGTCGATCGCGGAGTGGAGGGGCCGGACATCGCCGAACTCGAGGTCAACCCGTTCGCGTTCCGCCAGCAGCGCATGGTTCCGCTCGACGGCCGCGGACGTCTGGCGCCGGCGGCCAAGGCGCGCGCGGCCCGGTCGATCGAGAAGGTGCGGCGGATGCTCGAGCCGCGGGCGGCAGCCGTGCTGGGCGTCTCCAGCTCATCCATGAACTTCGGCCGGATAATCCTGAACAACGTGAAGAGGTGCGGGTTCCCGCCGGAGCATCTGTACGTCGTAAAGGAGGAAGAGAAGACGATCGACGGCGTGCCGTGCGTGCCGAACGTGGCGGCATTGCCCGAGCCGGTGGACCTGCTGGTAATCGCCGCTCCGGCGGCCGCAATGCCGAAGGTAGTGGACGAAGTGGTCGCCAGCGGCAAGGTCGGGGCGGCGGTCATGATCCCTGGCGGCATGGGCGAAACCGAGGGTTCGGGCGATTTGCAGCGACGGGTGGAAGAGGCGGTGGCGCGCGGGCGGGAGTTGCCCGACGGTGGTCCTGTGTTTGTGGGGCCGAACTGCATGGGGCTTCAATCGCGCCCGGGGCGTTACGATACGTTCTTCATTCCGCCCAAGAAGCTCGATCCGCGTTGGAGCTCACCCGCGCGGCGCGTGGCCCTGATTTCGCAGAGCGGGGCGTTCATCATTTCGCGTTTGAGCAACATCGGCACGCTGGATCCGGCGCTGGCGCTGTCGTTGGGCAACCAGATCGACGTCACGCTGGCGGACCTGCTGGAGGCGGTCGGATCACGCGACGACATCGACGCGATCGGCGTCTATGCCGAGGGTTTCGCAAACCTGGGTGGGCTCGAATTCGTCCGCGCGGTCGCCAAAGCCAGGCGCGCGGGCAAGACAATCGTCTTCTACAAGGCCGGGCGGACTGCGTCGGGGCGGTCGGCGGCGGCCGGTCATACAGCCTCGCTGGCCGGTGACTACGAAGTCTGCACTGCGGCGGTGGAACAGGCCGGCGCGATAGTGACGGATACGTTTGCCGAGTTCCAGCAAGTGCTGGAGGTCGCGACCGCGCTGCACGACAAGCAGGTCGGCGGGCGGCGGGTCGGCACGATCAGTAATGCCGGCTATGAGACCGTCGGTATGGCCGACAATATCACCGGCCTGCGGTACCAGGTTGAGATGGCCACACTCTCCGCTGAGACGCAGAAAAAGCTGTCGGAGACGTTGGCGAAGTTCAAGCTGGATAAGCTCGTCAATGCGCGCAACCCGCTGGATGTCACCCCAATGGCGACAGACGAGGCGTACGAGCACTGTGTGCGTGCCATGCTCGAAGCGCCCGAAGTGGACGGCGTCGTCGCCTCTCTGGTGCCGCTGACGGCAATGATGCTTACCGCGGCCGACGAGATCACGAAGCCCGGCTCATTGGCCGAACGGCTGCCGAGGCTTTTCGCCGGTGCGTCAAAGCCGGTAGTAGTCAGCATCGATTCAGGCGAGCTGTTTGATCCGTTTGTGAAGGCGATTCGGGCGGCGGGCGTGCCGGTCTTCCGCTCGTGTGATCAGGCGCTGCGGTCGCTGGCGCGGTATCTATGTTACCGGGCGCCGGTGGCAGGTTCGGACCAGAACCAGGGGTAGGAAGAACGCTGCTGGGCCGGGGGAAACTGTGCGGGCGCGGTGAACCATCCGCCGCGTATGGACGTGCCCGGGCCAAGACAGCGGCACTGCTCGAAGCTGCGCTCCAAGCAGTGGCCGCCCACGGGTTATTTGACAGGGCAATAGCACGTCATTAGAACCTCCTGTAGAGGTCATCAAAACCTCCTGTAGAGTTTCATATTGGAGGAGGTGCGACGTGCAACTGGGTCCGGCCGCCCGTCTGTTGTTGACTGCGGCGCCGCTGCTGGCGGCTGCCGGCTGCTGTTCCCGAATTACGGCTCGCAATTTGGACCCGTGCGTCAACGAGCGCGAGGGGATTCCCTTCTATCTGCCAAAGCCGTATTTGGTGGTGGCCAAGAACGTGCGCTTCCTCCCGCCGCCCACCGTCGGGCTGACGCAGCCGGCGCCCGTCCCGGTGGTGTTCGACACCGAGGCCCGCGAAGTGACCATGACCGGCAGCATCACCGAGGCGCGCACGCTGGCGCTGGAGCGCAAGCTGTTGGAGGAGAGCAGGTTCTCGCGGGCCGAAACTGATGCGATGGCGCGCACCATCGAAGACCGGCTTTCGCGGCTCATTGAGGATAAGTTAAGCCGGCTCGAGGAGGACAAGAAAAGTGAGGCGGTTACCAACACTACTACCGTGACAACCACCAGGACCGAAACGACGCCCGACGATGCCACTGTTACGCGAACCGACTCGACCACCACGACCGACACCACCAGTAGCACCGATGTCCCGCAGGATGGGTTTTCCGGCGGCGGCACGCAGTTGCAGGGTGCCGAGGTTGGCCAGGCTCCGGCTGCCGCGGCGGCGCTGGGGCAGGTGCTGGGAATGTCCGATCCTCCGGTCGTTCCGGCCGGCGCCATCCCGGACGGCTTAATTCCGCATACGTTCTACACCTTCCAAGTGGTCTACCTGCCCGACCTGACGCAGAAGTATGGGCTGGAGATTCACAACGGCCCGGGCGAGTTTCGGGCCACTATGAACCTCGTGAACGGCTGGATGCACACGGGCGCCGGGCCGATCTACATGCGCGATAGCACCACTGCCGCGAACACCGTGGCGACCGGCATGGCCGTGGGCAACGTCATTGATGCACTGGCCGGCTTGGGTTTCGCAGGCGCGGGGCCCATTGCTCCCACATCGTCCGCGGCGGCGCTAGCCAACATCGTCCCGGGCCTCGCGGAAGTGCGGCCCGGCACACAACTTCAGGGCAGCGGCGGCACGCCCGAGATGCACCGCATTCCCGGCTACGCTGAACTCTACATCTACGAGCCAACGCTGGTCGAGATGTGGATAAACGGCTGCAAGACCAAACGCGTCGAATGGGCATTGGTGGGCGGCGGCCCGATTCAAATGGATCGCGACTGGCTGGCGATTTCCGGTGACGTTCCGCCCCAGACCGCGGAAAACGTGCCGGATTCCGAAAGGCGACTGGAGCAATTGCGGCAACAGATTGACGGGGAGCTGCCGGGCCTTCTGAAGGCCCAGAACTTTATGCTCGCCGACGGGCGGCCGGCCGAGAAGACGGTCCGGGTCGAGCGAGAGCCCGGCACCCAGATCATGAAGATCCGACTCAATGGTAAGCTATCGGAGAACACGCAGGAACAGCTTAAGCAAGTGCTGCGCGAGCGGTTCGGCCCGGATCTCGGCTTTGCTTTTCTAGACTAGCCGCATGGCATCCCGGCGAAATGCGACGGCGCTGTTGCAGCACTACGGCCCGCGTCTGTTGCGCTTCCCTAACGTCGTGGCCGTCGCGATTGGCAAGAAGCAGACGAAGGGCCGTACCCGCAAGACAGGCTGGTGCATTCGGGTCCACGTCACGACCAAGACTTCTCGCCCGAAAAAGCGTGTCCCGCCAGTCCTCGGCCCTCCGCGCGGCCGCGCGCACCTGGGATCGATCGAAACCGACGTCATCGAGACCGGCAGCGCAATCCTGCACGGCCAGGTACGGCCGGGTTTTCCGGTGCGCATCAAGGTGCGCGGCGTGGTCGGCTGCCTGCTGCGCGACCATCTGCAACAGGATTACATTCTTACCGCCGGCCACGTGGTCGATTACCGGCTCGTCGTTGACGAACGCCGCAATGGCAATCTCAAGTTCGGCGCGCAGCCGCACGCTTACGTCACGACGCCGGATGGCGTGGAGTCGCTGGCCGGTCCGTGCGTGCGATGCTCCGGGCGACCGCCGCTGGACCTGGCGCTGGTACTGCTGACCGTCGGCCGCGCGGTCCCCATCGCGCGAATCTCTGGGGTTCGCGATCTTCGCCAGAGCCCGCTTCGGCCGGGTGAATCGATCCGGGTCCTGCGCGCCCGCGGGGCCTTCACAACGTGGTTTCACGAGGGTGCGGACGCCGATGGAATGGTGACGTTTGAATATCCACGGCCGACGGGCACCGGGACGATCGCTGTTACGTATCGGGAAATCGTCTTCTACCCGCGCTCAGGGGATGGCGGAACGCTGACGCGAGGAGACAGCGGCTCGGCCGTCGTCGATTGCGACAATCGCCTGCTGGGCATTCACATTGGCGCAAGTACCCGCAAACAGGGCGCTGATACTCACCTGCTTGGCTACGCGCTTCCCACGCACGTTGCGGCGCGCTGGGCGTCGGGTTTCTCGGTGCTCACTCCTGCCGGTCCCGTCGCCTGGCAGTGGGAGAGGTCCCGTCTCGGCATTACCACTCCGTCATGCGCGGCCGGTGGACCGGCACCCTGGATTTCGCCGAAAGGCTTATCGTGAGGGCTTTCGGTCCATTTGGGCGCTATGATAGGTTGAATTTCAGATGCAACCCCTCAGCATCGCATGGCAAGTCGCATTTCAGCAGTGAAAGGAACCACATGCGCCTGCTAAGCCCTGCGTTCGCGGAGCATGACCCGATACCGAAAAAGTACACCCAAGATGGCGCAAACATCTCGCCGCCGTTGGTCGCGGTTGACTTGCCGCGAGGCGTTCGCGAATATGCCCTGGTAATGGACGATCTCGGTTCGCCGCAGCGCCAGCCACGCGTGCACTGGGTGATCTACAAGATTCCCCCCGAGGTGCACGAATTGCCGGAGAACATCGCCCGGCGAGAAGTGCCCCCACGGCCTGTGGGCGCGCGGCAAGGTTTGAACTCCTGGCGGCATAACGTCGGCTATCGCGGCCCGGCTCCGCCTCCCGGCGATGGCGTGCACCATTACCTGTTTACACTGTTCGCGCTGGACGCGCCGGTGTACTTGGCCTCAGGCGTCAGCAAAGGCGCCCTGTTGAATGCGATCCGCGGCCACGTGCTTGCGCAAGCAAGCCTTATCGGAACTTACAAACGCTAGCCTGCGACCGGGGCCGCATTAAGGAGACCGCTTCGGCGTGTGCAGTCGCCCAGTCGAGAATTTGGTCGAACTGCCTTCGGCGGCAAGCGGTACAATAAATGCGGAACGGTCAGGTTGGAGGAAGCCCGTGCAAACACAAATCGTGATACGGAACGCCGAACTGAGCAACGGTTTGCGCACCTTCGCCGAAGAGAAGCTCGCGGAAGCCCTGTCGCGCTTCGAACAGAACGTGATGACGGCGGTCATGCGGCTCGAAGATATTACCGGGCCGGAGAAGGAAACGGGGCGCGACAAGCTCTGCAGCCTGCACGTGAAGATCCGTACGGGCGACATCGTCATCAAGCAAGAGCACACTGACTTTCGCGCCGCGATCGACGTGGCGTTGGACCGCTTGAAAGTCCAACTTGGCCGCGAAATCGGGCGCGCCAAGCGCGGCATCGCGGAAGGCTGAAGCCGCAATTGAGGCCAAAGCCCGTATCACTGGGTGGCCCGGTTCGAATCCGGTACCATTGCAAGCATGAGTGGCCCGGCTGACGGCCCGCTATTGAAGGTTGAAGATCTGCGGACCTGCCTGCCTGCCCGGCGCGGCGCGGGGCGCAGGAAGTCGTCTCGTGACCAAAACGGCTCAGGTGACGCGGCGGACGTGATCCGGGCCGTCGACGGCGTGTCTTTCACTCTCGATCGCGGCCAAACGCTTGGGCTGGTGGGGGAGAGCGGCTGCGGCAAAACGACGTTAGCGCGCACTATCCTGCGGCTGATTCCAGCCACGAGCGGGCAGGTGCATTTCGAGGGGCGCGACGTGTTGGCGCTGCGCGGGGCGGCCCTGCGAGCGCTGCGCCGCGACATGCAGATCGTTTTCCAAGATCCGCTGGGCAGCCTCAACCCACGCCTGCGCGTCGAGAGCATCGTGGGCGAGGCGCTCACTGTGCACCGTTTGGTAAGCAGTGCCGCCGAGCGGCGCGAGCGCGTGGCCGAGTTATTGCGGCGCGTGGGGCTGTCGCCGGATGCGTTGTGGCGCTACCCGCACGAATTCTCCGGCGGGCAGCGGCAGCGGATCGGCATCGCTCGGGCGCTGGCGTTACGGCCCAAGCTGATCATCTGCGACGAGCCGGTTTCGGCGCTGGATGTGTCAATCCAGTCGCAGATCTTGAACCTGCTCAACGAGCTGCAAACGGAATTTGGCCTGAGTTACTTACTGATCGCGCACAACCTGGCCGTCGTGCGGCATGCCAGCGACCGCGTAGCGGTCATGTACAAGGGGCGGATCGTCGAGCTCGCTCCGACGGACGAGCTGTTCGACAACCCGCAGCACCCTTACACGCGCACGCTGCTGGCGGCTGTGCCGCGCGGGGCATGGGGCTCGGCCGTGCGGACGTGAACCTCCGGGGCGTTTGCCCTTCCCGGGAATCGTATCAGCGTGTCCAGGTTCGTGCCGCGGCAAAGCCGCCGCCGCTCGCGACCCATTCGTAGATGTGCGCGTAGGCCCGGTACGCCTGCTCGCGTGCAAAGCTCTGGCGTAGAGTTTCCGGCAGCGCGGGCGGCTCCGGATTTGCCGCGGTGGCGAGCAGGGCGGCGGATAGTGCGTCCACGAACTGCGTATTTGCGGCGCGGACTGAGTTGTAGAAACGATACTCGTCGATTGTGCCGAGCGAGCCGCACGGGACGGGAATCAGGCGGCCGCCGGTGCGCGCGAGCAATTCGCGGGCTGCGCCGGCGTCGGTGGCGATGATCGGCAGACCGGCGTAAAGCGCTTCGGCCAGGGCCAGGCTCCAGCCCTCAATGAACGAAGGCAGGACGAACGCGTCGGCCAGGTAGTAGAACTTCTGCGGCCGCTCGTGATAGCCGAGGAAGGTGACTGCGGAGCCCACGCCGAGCCGGTCGATTTCCAGACGCACGAGCTTGGCGTAGTCGGTTTCATTCGGGCTGCTTTGAGCCTGGCCGAGCAGGGCGAGCCGCAAACGTGGGTTTTTGCGGAGGGCCGCCGCGAGCGCCCGCACCAGGAAGAGTTGCGCCTTGACTTCACCGAGCGAAGCGGTGCAAAGAAAGACGAATTCGTCGGGCGCGAAACCCAGGGCGGTCCGCTCGGCGGCGCGATCCAGGCCCGAGCGGGCGGCGTCGAGGGCCTGGGTATCCACACCGTTCGTGACGACTGCCATTTTGCCCGGCAACAATCCAAGCCGGAGGTCAGAATACGCGGCGACGGCGTTCGAGACGCAGATATAGCCGGTGGTATGGGCATCGGCGGCGCGATATTCGGCGATCTGCTGAGGCGAAAGCCAGACATAGGTGTTGTGTATTGTCTGGATGAAGGGAATACCCAAGTTGGCGGCCGTGCTCGCGCCAAAAAGGGAGTAGTGTGCGTTGACAACGTCGATGCCCTCTTGCCGAAGCAAGTCGCGGTAGGCGCTTTCGCGAGCAGGGCTTTCAGTCTCCAAATGCAGTACGTGAAGGCCGCGCTGGCGGGCTTTAGCCGCGGCCGGTCCCTCTCGCCCGAGCACGAGGAGCGCCGGCTCAAACCGCCGCGGATCAAGCGTCGCGGCGACATCCAACACCACGTGCTCGAGACCGCCCTGGAGGAAATCTTCGACCTGCAACAGCACGCGAACTTTCCGGCCGGTCGGCAGATAAGCGCGCGGCAACTCGCGCCGGGCATCCGCTTTCGAGATTGTCTTATTGGTGAACAGGTGGTTATTGGCGTAAGCCAGCGCCAGATCGACCAGCGCCCGTCCCGGAGCAGCGCGAAACGCCGCGCGCGTGAGCAGGCCCAGCCGCGCCAACGTCGTTTCGTCGGGCGCGAAGCAAACGTCCGCCAGCGACTGTATTTCGACCGCGAAGTCGTAGGGGTTCGGCTCCGGGCCGGCGAACCAGGCTGCAACGCAAAGGTCCGGCGAGCGCGGGTAGTTGGACAAACTGGGCAGAGCATCAGCGCGAACGAGAATCAGGGTCTTGCCACCGCAGTTCGCCGGAGGCTCGCCGCCCAGACGGTGCAACTTGCAGCGTGCCGGAGTCAAAGGACTTAGCCACGCTGCGGTAGGTTCATCGACGAGGATCGTCCACCCCTGGCGGTAGTAGCGGGCGCGGTCGACTTCGTAGGTCATCAGACGCGCGGCATGATCGTGAATTTTGTGCTCCGCCGCGCGGGCATTCAGCGTGTTATCGTGGACGCGGTAGCGGTACAGAAGCTCGTCCGTGCCCAGGTGGCAGACGGGGAGCAAGCTGTTCATCCGCATCCAGTAGTCGTAGTCCTCAACGCCTTGCCAGGGGAGATAATCGCCCAACAGGCGGCCCACCCAGCCGCGGTAGAGGAACGAAGCGCCGATGAAATTATCCTGAACGACGTTCAGGTTGGCCGTGTTGCGCGGCAGGTGAATTTCGGGCGCGTCGGGACTGCGCCGGTTCTGCGGCCGAAACGCGGGGTCACGCAAAGGCTGCCCGCGGTCATCTATCGCGAGATAGTCGCTGTAGACCATGGCGGCTACGGGGTAGGCGCGCAGGAAGCCGACCAGCTTTTCGAGCTGAGTAGGCTCCATCAGGTTGTCCGCCGAGGTCCAGGTCCAGAACTCCCCGCGCGCGAAGTCGAAGCCGTTGCTGAGCGCTTTGGGCAGCTTCTGGTTGGGCTGCGTGAGCAGGCGGATGCGCGGCTCGCGCAGGTAGGGCTCTAAGGCGGCGGCCACGTCATCGGTGGACCCGTCATCGACCACGATCAGTTCCCAGTTCGTGTAGGTTTGCTTCAGGACGCTGTCGATGGACTCGCGCAGCAGGCCAGCCTGGTTGTAGACCGGGAGAACTATGCTGACGAGCCCGGGCGCCTGGCCGGGAAATGCCGGTTCTGTGCCCGGACCATTCGTAAGGGCCACGGACGCGATAGGCTTGTACCGGTAGAGCAGCCGCCGGCCTGCCAGCCGCAGTTTGCGGCCCAGGGCGCGCGTCAGCGCGGAGGGGCCTTGCTGCGCGTGAAAGACGAAGCGGCGCTGGTTGTGAAGCAGCCAGCGCGCCAGTCGCTCGCGCCGGCTGCCGCGCGGGAAGGCGGCATATCGCAGGCGCTGGGCGGCGGAGGCATCGGAGTTCTTGCCCTTCAAATTCATGGCTCGCGTTGGGCGACACTGTACCCGATCTGTGCGGCGGGTGCCCCGGCTCCGTCACTTGCGGCGCAGAAACGTGCCTGCCCTCCCTTTTCAACGAGAGCCGGCGGCACGATCATGAAAGCCGTCTCGCCGGTTACGGCTCGAAACGTCAAAGGGAGAACTTATGACCGCCAAGGACGTTATCAAGAACACGTTGGATTTTTGCCGCATGGTCACGGTCGAGTACCTGAAGGACTTCGCCGATGCGGACTTGCTGGTTCGACCGGTGCCGGCGGCGAATCACACCGCCTGGCAGTTGGGGCACCTGATCACCTCGGAACATGAGATGATCTCGGCGTTGGGGCACAAAATGCCCGAGCTGCCCGCTGGTTTTGTAGGGCGATACACGCGAGAAAGCGCCAGGTCGGACCAGCCGGCGGAGTTCGCGACCAAGCAGGAGTACCTTGATCTTCTTGAGAAGGTCCGGGCCGGCACGCTGGCCGCACTGAACGCGACGCCCGAGGCTGACTTGGACAAACCCGCGCCGGAGTCGATGCGGGCCTACGCCCCGACGGTGTCGGCGGTCTTCCTGATCACCGGCACACACGAGCTGATGCATGCCGGTCAGTTTGTGACGGTGCGGCGAAAGCTGGGCAAGCCGGTGCTGTTCTAACCGCAACGATTTGCGGACAAAAACACCCGCGAATTCCGGGGCGACGCGCCCGCGTTCTGCCCCTCGCCCGCCGCTCTGGCTTGACGCTTCGGCCGGTGCGCCGTTACCTTCCGGCTTTCACGTTTGAGGCGTGAGAGTGGGAGTCCAAGCGTGCCCTACGACTCGATTGTGTGCGTAAAACAGGTGCCCGACACGGCCAATATCACCGGCGAGGCGATGCGCCCTGATGGGACGGTTAACCGGGCGGCCCTGCCCACGGTGTTCAACCCGGACGACTTGCACGCCCTGGAAATGGCCTTGGCGGTGCGCGAGGCGCATGGCGGAACCGTGACTGTGCTCACCATGGGCCCGCCCAAAGCCGGCGAGGTGCTGCGCGAGGCCCTCTACCGCGGCGCCGACCGCGCCATCCTGCTGACCGACCGCCGGGCCGCGGCCAGCGATACGCTCGCCACCAGCTACATTCTCAGCATGGCCGTCCGCAAAATCGGCCGCTATGACTTTGTCTTCTGCGGCCGGCAGGCGATCGACGGCGATACGGCCCAAGTCGGCCCGCAAACGGCGGAAAAGCTGGGCATTCCGCAGGTGACTTATCTCGAACAAGTGGTAAATCTGCACGAGAACATCGCCCGGCTGCGCCGCAACGTCGGCAGCGGCTGGGAGGTCGTGGAAGTCCGGCTGCCAGTGCTGGTGACCGTGCTCGATACAGCCGGCCTGGTTCGGCCGCCGGCTGCCAAGCGCGTGCTCAAGTACAAGCGGGCCCGTACGCCGAGCGAGTTGTTGATCGAAGTGTCGCGTGAGAACCCCGATTTCAGCGACCAGCAAAAGGAAGCCGAGGCCCTGCGGCGGGCCGAGTCCCTGCGTTGCCGCGGCCTGATGCTTGCCGAATGGAACCTGGATGACATCGGGGCCGACCTGGCCTGGTGCGGTCTGAGCGGCTCGCCGACCAAGGTCCACCGTGTGCAGTCGATCGTGCTGACAAAGCAGGGCTACACAGAAATTCCACCGACAGACGACGGCATTCGCGGCCTGATCCGCGAACTGGTCATTGACCACACGCTAGGATGAGAATTAACCACAAGACACAAAGGCACAGAGAAGAATTAAGGTGAAAAGTTGTATCTATGTCTTCTCTGTAGCTCTGTGCCGCTGTGGTTGTTTTTAGTTTGAGGAAAGCATGATCCCGGTGAACCGCAGTGGCGAGGTGTGGGTTTTTGCCGAGCAGGAAGAGGGCAGTCTGCACGACATCGCCCTTGAACTGTGCGGCAAGGCGCGGCAATTGGCCGACCAGCTTGGCGTCAAGATGGCGGCCGTGCTGTCCGGCTGGAATGTGCGCGAGCTTTCGCAGCGGCTGTTCGCGCACGGGGCCGATCGGGTGTACCTGGTCGAGGATCGGCGGCTGGAGCACTACCAGACGCAGCCATACGCCAAGATCCTCTGTACGCTGATAGACAAGCACCGCCCGCAGATCGTGATTTACGGGGCGACGCCGCTGGGGCGTGATTTGGCGCCGCGCATCGCTTCGGCCATGAAGGCGGGCTTGACGGCTGACTGCACCGCGCTGGAAATCAGCGACGTGACCGATCCCAAAACGCAGCAGGTCCACAAGAACCTGTTGCTCCAGATCCGCCCGGCCTTCGGCGGCAACATCATTGCCACCATCGTCAACTGGGACCGCTGGCCGCAAATGGCAACCGTGCGTGAGGGTGTCATGCCCATGCTCGAGCCGGACATGCGACGCACGGGCGAGATTGTGGAAGAGCAGGTTGCCCTGACTGACGCGGACTTTCCGCTGCGCCTGGTCGAACGCCACCGCGAACCGCGTAAGGTCAACCTCAAGGGGGCGCGAACCATCGTGGCCGGCGGCGGCGGCGTGGGCAGCAAGGCCAACTTCCGCATCATTCACGAACTGGCCGGCGCCATTGGCGGCGCGGTCGGCGCCTCGCGCGCCGCGGTCGATGGCGGCTACATCGGCAAGGAGCACCAGGTCGGCCAGACAGGCACCACGGTGCGCCCGGCTCTCTATATCGCCTGCGGGATCAGCGGGGCGGTGCAACACCGGGCCGGCATGGAAGAATCCGCCAAGATCGTCGCCATCAACTGGGACAAGGAAGCCCCCATCTTCGGCGTCGCCCACTATGGCATTGTGGGCGACCTGAACGAGGTCATTCCCAAGATGATCAAGGCCCTGAAGGAGCGTCCGAAGGAATAAGGCAAGCCGGGGCCGTCCCGGAGGTATGCAGCGTGGCCTCGCGGAATGGGACGGATAAAAACGCGCGATCGGCTTTCCTGGTCGGCGAGCACTGGTCGGCAAAGAATGACGTGACGCTGTTTGCGGGGGATTGCCGGGAACTGCTGGCGAGGCTGCCGGCGCGATCGGTTCAGCTCGTCGTCACGTCGCCGCCGTACAACATTGGCAAGACATATGAGCGGCGGGTCTCACTGCCCGACTACCTGCAGCGCGAACGCGAAGTGATCAATCTGTGCGTCGACAAGCTGCGGGCGGGCGGCAGCATCTGTTGGCAGATTGGGAACCATGTCGCCGAGGGCGAGATTTTCCCGCTCGACACACTGCTGTATCCGTATTTCAAGGAGCGCGGGCTGCATTTGCGGAACCGGATCATCTGGCATTTCGAGCACGGTCTGCATTGTTCGCGGCGGTTCTCCGGGCGGTACGAAACGATTCTGTGGTTCACGAAAGACGATGCGGCGGGACAGTAGCACTTCGATTTGGATCCGGTGCGCGTCCCGCAGAAGTACCCCGGCAAACGCCACTTCAAAGGACCGCACAAGGGCGAGTACTCGGCGAACCCGCTTGGCAAGAATCCGGGCGATGTGTGGATTATCCCGAACGTCAAACACAACCACCCGGAAAAGACGGTTCACCCCTGTCAATTTCCCGTTGAGCTCGTCGAGCGTCTGGTGCTGGCGCTTACCCGCCGCGGGGATTTGGTCCTCGATCCCTACATGGGCGTTGGAACAACGCCGGCGGCGGCCGTCGTTCATGGACGGCGCGCCGCCGGTGCTGAAATCGTGCCGGAGTATGTGAAGATCGCCCGCGAGCGGGTCGCGCAGGCGGTCAGCGGTACGTTGCCCGCCCGGCCTCGGTCTCGTCCGGTCTACGTGCCGTCGCCTAATTCGCCACTGGTGAAGCGGTCATAAGTGGCCGACGACTCGCCGGCTGTTTCCGCCGCAGCGGTTAGGCTGCGTGAGCCGGAGGGCCGGTGACCTCCGGCTCACAATTCGTGACACCTTGATCGAAGATTACTCGCCGTACTTGGCGATAATCTCTTCCTTCGACTTGTGCAGAATGTCGTACTTCTTGCCAACCTTCGTGAACGCCTCAATCGTCCGGTCGATGTGGCTGAAGTCGTGCGCGGCCGACATCTGGCAGCGGATGCGGGCCAGGCCCTTGCCGACCACCGGGTAGAAGAACCCGATCACGAAGATGCCTTCGGAATACATGTCGCGGGCGATGTCCTGGCTCAGCTTCGCGTTGTACAGCATGATCGGAACGATCGGGTGATCGCCCGGCTTGATGTCGAAGCCGGCTTCCTTCATGCCCTTGCGGAAACGCTTGGTGTTCGCCTCGACCTTGTCACGCAACTCGGTCGACTCGGTGATCATGTCGAACACCGCGATCGAGGCCTTCACCACGATCGACGAAACCGTGTTGCTGAACAGGTACGGCCGGCTGCGCTGCCGCAGCATCTCGATGATTTCCTTGCGGCCGGTGGTGAAACCGCCCGACGCGCCGCCCAGGGCTTTGCCCAGCGTGCCGGTAACGATGTCGACCTTGCCCATGACGCCGCAGTACTCGGTTGAGCCGCGGCCGGTCTTGCCGATCACGCCGGTGCAGTGGGCGTCGTCGACCATGACCAGGGCCTCGTACTTCTCGGCCAGGGCGACGATTTTGTCGAGCTGGGCTATGGTGCCGTCCATGCTGAAGGCGCCGTCGGTGGCGATCACGCGATAGCGGCAGTTCTGCGTTTCCTTGAGCTTGGCCTCGAGGTCGGCCATGTCGTTGTTTTTGTAAATGTGACGGGTGGCCTTGCACAGGCGGATACCGTCGATGATCGACGCATGGTTGAGGGCGTCGGTGATGATGGCGTCGTCCTTGCCGAAGAGCGGCTCGAATACGCCGCCGTTGGCGTCGAAGCAGGACGAGTAGAGGATCGCGTCTTCGGTATGGAAGAAGTCGGCGATCTTCCGCTCGAGTTCTTTGTGGATGTCCTGGGTGCCGCAGATAAAGCGCACGCTGCTCATGCCGTAGCCGTGGGTCTTGAGGCCCTCGTGGGCGGCCTCGATCACGCGCGGGTGGCTGGACAGGCCGAGGTAGTTATTCGCGCAGAAGTTGATGACTTCCTTCTTCGGCGCGCCCGGCGGATACTCCACCTGCACATCGGCGGCCTGCGGCGTCAGGATGTAACGTTCTTCCTTGAACAAGCCGGCTTCACGAATGCTGACTAGTTCCTTCTGAAGGTCTTGCTTCATCTTGCCAAACATAATCTCTCGCTCCAATTCGCCGGGCTGTTCCGGCAATCTGTAGGTCGGGTCAACCGACCCGACGCACCCTTTGATAACGTCGGGTCTGCGGGACCCGACCTACGGTTGTTGTGTACTGTGAAACCGGTTTTTAACCGGTCATGCTCGTCGGACACCAGTCGATTACGTCGGCCATGGGGGCCGACACTACCCGGGGGTCCTACTTCTGGCCGCGGCGCTTCATGGCCGCCTCGTATTCGCTGCGATCCGGGAACAACACCACCTTGGCGCTGGTCCGCGGACGCTCCAGCATCTTATTGAAGCCCGCTTCGAATTCGCTCAGCGGGAAAATATCCGTGATCACCGGCGTCGGGTCCAGCCGCCCGTTGGCCAGCAGGTTCCGGTTGCGGTACCACGTGTCGAAAATCTTGCGGCCGTTGATGCCGTGAATCTGGCAGGCCTTGAACACGATGCCGTTGTTGTAGTCGACCGGCAGCCGGTTCTCCGCCGCTACACCGAAGGCCGTGATGCGCCCGGCCTTGCGCACGCAGGCGAAACAGTCATCCACGGAATCCTGCGAGCCGACCATCTCGAGCGCGATGTCCACGCCGTTCCCGCCGGTCTGGTCCATGACAAACTGGAACCGTTCCTTGGCCGTGGTCTTGTTGGTGTACATCTGATGATCGGCGCCCATCTTCTTGCCGATCTGCATGTTCACGTCGTACTTGCCGAAGTGAATGATCTTCGCCACACCCACCGAGCGGGCCACGCCGATCGCGAACAGGCTGATCGGACCATCGCCGGTGATCAGCATGCTCTTGCCGGCCACGTCCGCATCCTCGCCCAGCACCGCGTAGGTCGCGTTGCCGAGCGGCTCCTGGATGGTGGCTACTTCGGGCGGAATCGACGGATCATTCGGCCAGCAGATCGATTCGGGCAGCGCGAAGTATTCGGCGAAGCAGCCGTCAAAATCGACGCCCAGAATCTTCATGTGCTGGCCAACATGCGGCGAGCCGAGCATCGTGGTCAGATCGCCGGGATCGAAAATGTGGGTCTCGGCGGAGATATAATCGCCGACTTTTATCCGCTTGCAGTGTTCGCCAACCTCAACCACCTCGCCCGCGACCTCGTGCCCGAGGATTTGCGGCAGCTTGGCGGCGCCGATCCGGCCGGCAGACCAGGGATCCCACTTGTAAATATGCACGTCGGTGCCGCAAATACTTGTGGCACGGACCTTTACGATCACCCAATCGCTCTTGGGTTGCGGAACCGGCTTGTCCTGCATCACGGCGCCGAACTCCGGCTTCGTCTTGACCACCGCCTTCATGGTCGCCATCAACTATCTCCTTGCGTGAAACTCAACCGCCAGCGTGTCTGTATGGGGAATTTGACGCGAGCCAAACCGCGTCGCCATCGCCGCCAAGGCCGAGTGTGCGTTTTATCGCAATCCGTGTTCCAGCCGCACGGTCCCCGCTCGGCCTACTAAGGTCAAAACTGGCCCTGGATCAATCAGTTTAAGCCGCGCCTGGACCGCCGGCAAGAATCCGGCTGCGGTGGTGCGAGGTTAAGGTGCTGCAGGGAGTGGGAGCCGCGGGGCGTGGGTGCTGAGCGGGGTTGCGTATTCAAGCGTGGGTGCCATGCCCAAGCCCGCGAAGCGGGCGCGGGCATGCCGTCCCCAGCAGCCCCACGCCTGGCGCTGTTCTGGCGCCGTGAGGACGGCATGCCCGCGCTTACAGCTTGGGCATGGCGCCCAACCCACCCGGAGTTGTTAACGCCTACCCGCGTTTGCAGCTTCATCCGGCGCCCGCTAGACGTGGCCCGCCAGAGCTAACAGGTTTTCCGAACGCCCTCGGGAAAACGCAGGTCAAGCGGAATTATTGGCGAGGTGCGGCTCTTTTTTTCGCAGAGGCCCATAACCCGCACTCTTCCTGAACCCACAGTCTTCCTGTCGGAAACGGCCCGCTAATCATGCGCGCCGGGCGGGCCAGGCACCCCTGACTTCGGGACCTGCCCGCCGGCGTCCCAATTCCGCGACATGAGCCCCCCACGCCCGACAAAATTCGTGCTACAGCGTTGGCTTCCGGCTCCCACGTTTTGAACCCTTCCCTCGGTTCATACCCGCGACAGGCAAACGAAACGAAGGAGCACGGCATGGCACTGACAGTGACCAACATCAACACTCTAACTTTGCTCAACATCCTGAATCGCACAGCCACCAGTCAGAGCGGCACTCTAACACGCCTCAGCACCGGTCAAAGGATCAACAAGGGAGCGGACGACCCCGCCGGCTTGCTGGCCCTCCAATCCATTCAGCGCGAGCTGATCAGCGTGGATGCCGCCATTCAGAACGACCAGCGCAGCGACGCCATGCTGAGCGTCGCAGACTCTGCACTGACACAGTTGAACGATCTGTTGGGCCAGATTCAGACCCTGGCCGCACAATCCTCGAACTCAGCCGGTCTGACCGCCAGCGAAATCGCGAGTAACCAGTCGCAGATTGACGACGCGATTGCCTCGATCGAGCGCATCGTTCGCACCACCGAGTTCAACGGCAAGAAACTGCTTGACGGCTCGCTGGGCATCAACGTGACCGGCGCCGACGCAACCTACTTCGAGAACGTGCGCGTCTACAGCCGCGACCCGAACGCGGACAGCAATACGATCCGCGTTACAGTGAACTCTGTGGCAGAGCGCGCCAAGGCAACCAACTTTGCCACGACCTCCGCGTCCGAAGCCACGACCATCGAAGTGAAGGGGCGTCTCGGCACGCAAATCATCGAAATCGACAAGGACGAGAACCTCTCATCCATCGTAGCGAAAATCAACGACGTGACCGCCCTGACCGGCGTGTACGCCTCCCAGGCCGGCGGGGCCGCCAGTGCGGCCGTGGATCTGTACAGCTCGGGCTACGGTTCGGCCGAGTTCGTTAAGGTGAGCGTCATCACCGGCGACACGACCAACCTCAAGGAGCTGAACAAGGTGGGCGTGGATGCCAGCGTCACGGTAAACGGCGCGGCCGCCTCGGCCGACGGTAACGAAGTCCTCTACAGCCAGAACGGGCTGAATCTGGCCTTTACGATCACTGAAGCGTTTACCGCCGGCACGACCGAGACCTTCACGGTGGACAGTTCCGGCGGCGCCACCTTCCAGCTTGGTACAGACGCAAGCACGCGCTACACGTTGGGCTTTGACAACCTCTCCCCGCGGCGCCTCGGCAGTAAAAGCGTGGGCGGATTTCTGGCAGACCTGAAGGGCGGCGGAGCAGCCGCTCTGGCCAACGACCC
>JAAYXS010000074.1 GCA_012515775.1 Phycisphaerae bacterium | reverse complement strand
GCGCGCTCACTGCAAACGCCGCCAGCAGGCAGAATCCCGCACTGGGCAAATACAGGTAGCGCTCCGCAAATGCCGACGCGATCACGACAAACGTATTGGAAACCACGCTGTACGTCACCAGCATCAGCCCCAGAGCAACCAGTACGCGCCGCTGCCCGAACCACGAAACCCCGGCCGCCGCCGCCCCCGCCGCAACTACCGCCACGCCCACCCACAGCCGCGGCTCGCCCCACGCGCGAACCGCGCTCATCTCCGCGTACGAGTAGTCCCACGACAGCGGATGCGGCCAGACCAGCAGACCAGCCGCCCGCCCCAAAATCGCTACCGGCGTTCCCCAACGCGCCAAGAAAACGCTGTCGCCGGAGTCCAAGCCGTAAGCCGGCCGGGCGACGATGTTGTCCAGCGGACTGATTCGTTCCGCGTCCTGAACCAGTCCGCCTAGCACGCCCAACCGCAGCAGCAAGTATGCGCCCAATACGACCGCGGCCGGCAGGTAATACCGTAGGCCGCGCTCGCGCCACCATGCCCGCCGCGTAGCGCGCGGCTCGCGACCGCGCAAATAAAGGTCCAGCACGACGAACACGCCCAGCAACGTCGCTGCATTCTCCTTGCTAAGCAGAGCCAAAATAAGCAGCAGCGCCGCCAAGGCCGGCCGTCGCCAGCCGCCACGGTCGGTCAGGTAAAGCCATGCCGCCCACAGCACCCCCGCCGCGGCCGCCAAGTCCGCGCGGTCCACGACCTGGTTCAGAGCCATCGAGTTTATGGGGTGGACCACAAATAGCAGACCGGCTAATAGCGCCACCCACCGCCGCCCCGGTACCAGCGCCATCGCCAGGTGGTACACCGCCAGCGCCGCGGCCACGTGCAATAGCAGATTGGGTACTCGGAAACTCCAGGCCGCCTGGCAGATGGCGTGATTGACGGCGAAACTCACGAGCGTCATTGGCCTATACAGTTGGTTGCCGCCGGCGCTCGGCCAGTATTCCCGGCCGAAGATGCCGGGCAGGTCGAAGCCACTGATACGCGGATCATTTTCGATCAGCAGGTGATCGTCGATCAGGAAGGGATGGGGCAGAGCGTTTCCGTAGACTGCGAAGCCGGCCACCAGCAACAAAAGCGCGGCCTGCACGCTGCGCCAGCCGGCCGCCTGCCCGGCGCATTCCGAACCTGTCTTGTCCCGCACCGTCTGCCGCACGATCATGCCATCGCGTCCTGCCATGGACGCCTTTTCTTCAAATTCACGCCGGTTTTAGCGCCCATTCACGCGGCTCAGGTACACATTAAACGAAAACGATCGAGGTTGCGCGCCGACCGGCGGCCCGCCGAGACTGTTTGGTTCGGAGTCTGATGATGGACGAGCTTGTGCCGCGCGAATACTGGGCGGAGTTCTGCGAACGCTTCACGCACCAGCATCATGGCTGGCTGGCGACGCTCGAAGAACAGGCGGTGCGCTCCGCGGCGGGCGGCGGCATGATCGGCGGGCCGGGCGCGCTTCTGGAGTTCCGAGGTTTACGACTGGCAGAAGAGGCCGGTCGCGAGGTGCTTTACCTCACAGCTACCGGCCAGGGAGGCGAGGACCATACTAGCACCGTGTACTACCCCGTGCGGCTGACATTCAAGAAGGCCGACGACGGGGCTCACAGCGGGGTGCGCGTGGACGGTCGGAATGGCGAAAGACTGGTCTTGCGTTTCCGCGTGCCGGCGTTACCCGAGGCTCTGAATGGGCTGATGGCGAATAGTGCGAAGTGAAGGGGTGCCAGGGGGCGCCGTTCTGACCGTGCAACGAAGCACTGCTTGAAGCTGCCACTTCATGCAGCGGCACACACTTACTTGGATTTTTGCTGCTTGGTGCGGCCCTCTTGCTTGCGGCGCTTGTTCACCGTCGCCGCGGCGATTTGCTTTGCCCGGCCTTTCGACCGGCCCTCCTTGCGCTGGCTCTGCTCGATGTGCTCGTACATACGTTCGTCTTTTTTGCTCCAGGATTTCTGTGGCATGAGAGGTGCTCCAGCCGTGGGGCTCGCAACCTGCGATGCTAGCGCGGTGCTGACGCCTGACGCGCTGAATTCGCCGTGATCCACGCACAAATCCCCGCGGGGCGTCGCATACCGCCTCGCGGGGACCGCACTCCAGAGAGAGCAAGGAGGAGAGAAAGCTTGTATCGTTCGGCCGTCCCGCTAATCAGGAAGCCGCCAGCACCGTTTCATCTATCACGTTCCGCAGCTTTTGCAGGGCGCGATTCTGAATCTGCCGCACGCGTTCCTTGCTGACGCCCAACAGAGCGCCCACCTGCTCAAGCGTACGCGGCCGGCCTTTTTGCTCTTTTCGACCGGCGCGATCCAGGGCGAAGCGGGCGCTGATCACGCGCTGCTCGACACGGCTCAGGTCAGCCGTGTTGTGCGAGAGAATCAGCTTCAGGCCGCTGACACAGTCGTCGGCCTCACCGGCCCGCTGCTGCTCCAGAAAGTCGCTCCGCTCGAACGTCGGGTCGAAGGGCGCCGGGAACTGGGTGCGGTAGCGGGCGGACTTGGCGCCCAGCCGGGCGAAGCCGCTCATGATCGCGCGGCACGCATAGGTGCTGAACTTGAACCCGCGGGCGCAGTCGAACTTGTCGACGCACCGCAACAGGGCCAGGTTGCCTTCGCTGACCAGATCGCCCAGCTCTACACCCATGGTCTTGGTTCGCCGGGCCATCGCCATTACCAGCGACGTATTGGCCCGCACGATGTGATTGCGCGTCTTGAGGGCTTCATTGGCCCAGTTCAGAAGTTCCCTGGCCGCTTCCAACCCCAGCCGCCGGCCTTCATGGTCGTGCACGATGCACATCATGCGGTAACGGCAGTAGTTGAAGCGAATGAAGAGGTCGCGCTCTTCATCGGCCGTGAGCACTTTGTGCCGCGGCGGCGTCAATAGGTCCAGACCGTCGTCACCCGGCACCGAGATGGATTGAAGCTCGGGGAGCGGGGTCAGCGGCTGGTTGGCGGCCGCCATTTTGCGGAAGACCGGGTTCCAGACGCATTCCATGGTTTCGGAAAGCGTCTGGTGCAGGAG
>JAAYXS010000505.1 GCA_012515775.1 Phycisphaerae bacterium | reverse complement strand
TCGTCATGGTCGAGAACATCATGCGCCGCTTGGGGTTGCGGCAGCACGAACTTGGCCGCCGCCTCACCCGCGAAGAACGCCATCAACTGGTGCAGCAGGCCGCCGCCGAGGTCCGCCGGCCCACGCTGTTTGGCGAGCTCATCATCATGATTGTCTATCTGCCGATCATCACGCTGACCGGCGTCGAAGGCAAAATGTTCCGCCCCATGGCACTGGTCGTTCTGCTGGCCCTCACTGGTGCAACGCTGTTGACTTTTACCGTCGTGCCGGCGCTGTGCGCCCTGCTGCTTGGCGGCAAGGTGAGTGAAAAAGAAGTCTTCCTGATCCGCTGGGCCAAGGCCATCTATCGCCCCATCGTGGAATGGGCCATTCGCCTGCGCTGGGGCGTATCGGTCGCCGCGGTCGCCGTGGTGGCGGCCACGCTCGCCTTGGCTACGCACGTCGGCAGCGAGTTCATACCCCAGCTCAGCGAAGGGGCCCTGGCGCTGCAACCGACCCGCATGCCCAGCATCGCCCTGAC
Organism: Phycisphaerae bacterium; assembly: GCA_012515775.1. Classification (GTDB taxonomy): domain Bacteria; phylum Planctomycetota; class Phycisphaerae; order UBA1845; family Fen-1342; genus JAAYXS01. The sequence continues at coordinate 2,622 of JAAYXS010000505.1, read as the reverse complement.
CACCAGCGCCCAGATGCAGGAAAGAGTCGAGTCCGAACTGCTGAAAGAATTTCCAGACGAGATCGCCGCGATCTTCTCGCGCACCGGCACTTCCGAAATCGTCACCGACGTCTGCGGGCCGGAAATCTCCGACACCTACATGCTCCTCAAGCCGCGCCACCAGTGGAAGAAAGCAAAAACGCAAGAAGAACTGGCCGAAGCCATGGAAGCCGTAGTCCATCACCTGCCCGGCCAGAATTACGAGTTCAGCCAACCCATTGAGCTGCGCATGAACGAACTCATCGCCGGCGTCCGCAGCGACCTGGCCGTCAAAGTCTACGGCGACGACCTGGACACACTCATGCAGTACGCCGCCCAAATCGCCGAAGAACTGCGCCAGGTGCCCGGCGCGGCGGACATCAAAATCGAGCAACTGGCCGGCATGCCCATGATCACCATCGACATCGACCGCGCGGCCGTTGCCCGCTATGGCTTGAACGTTCAAGACGTCCAGGAAGTAGTGGAGATCTCGCTGGGCGGCGTCACCGCGGGGCAGGTGCTTGAAGGTGATCGGCGCTTCGAACTGGTGGTGCGCATGCCCGAAGAGCTGCGCGGCGACATCGCCGGCATCGGTAAGCTGCCGATCCCCCTGCCGCGGCGCGAGCCGGAGAGCTACGCTGCTCTGACCAGTCACAATCTGCAGAGCTTGCGCGGCCAGCGCGCCGACGTCGCGCAGCCGACCGCGCCGGCCTACATTCCGCTTTCCAGCCTGGCCAAAATCGACATTACCGAAGGCGCCCGCCAGATTCGCCGCGAAGACGGCAAGCGCCGTGCGGTCGTACAATGCAACGTGCGCGGCCGCGACCTGGGCGGATTCGTCGCCGAGGCCCAGCAGCGCATCGAAGCTACGCTCGGCAAGTTGCCGGAGGGCTACTGGCTGGGCTGGGGCGGCCAATACGAGAACCTGGTCGCGGCGCGGCAGCGGTTACTGATTGTGGTCCCGCTGGCCCTGGGCCTGATCTTCATCCTGCTCTTCGCGGCCTTCAATTCTCTGCGACAGGCCTTGCTTGTGTTTACCGGCGTCCCGCTAGCGCTCACCGGCGGCGTGCTCGCCCTGTGGTTGCGCGGCATTCCGTTCTCTATCTCGGCGGCCGTGGGCTTCATCGCCCTCTCCGGCGTGGCAGTGCTCAACGGCCTGGTGATGGTAGGCTTCATTAACCAACTGCGCCGGCGCGGGCTCGGTCTGCATGAAGCGATCGTCCAGGGCAGCCTGACGCGTCTGCGCCCGGTGCTGATGACCGCGCTGGTCGCCTCGCTGGGTTTCATTCCCATGGCCCTGGCCACCGGCACGGGCGCCGAAGTGCAGCGCCCACTGGCGACGGTAGTGGTCGGCGGCATCCTCAGCAGCACGCTGCTAACGCTGGTAGTCCTGCCCGCCCTCTATAGGCTTTTTGAGCACCGTGATTCTCGGAACGGCGCATTCGAAGACTCAGCGGTCGCCGCACGCGGCTGCACGCCGGCTAACGCTATCCCCAAACGCCTGGAATCTCCGTAGCGCACGCCGGACAGCGTCCCCCGCGCAGGCGATTCTGGCGTATAGAAAAGCCCTGCCGCTCGATCAGCACCTGCCCGCATGCGGGGCATCTGGTGTTCTCGCGGTCCCCAACCTGGCCCGGCAAGTTCCCGGCGTAAATAAATTGCAGCCCTGCCTGCCGCCCAATGTCGTAGGCCCGCTCCAACATCTCGCTGCTGGTGCGCGGCGGCTGCGTCATTTTGTAATCCGGGTGAAACGCCGTTACGTGCCACGGAATTTGCGGCGAGACGCCGGCGATGAAGGCCGTCATCTGCTTCAGCTCTTCATCCGAATCGTTCATGCCCGGAACCAACAGCGTGACCAACTCGACCCAGAATCCCATCTGCCGCGTCAGCCGGATCGTGTTCAGGACGTTTTCCAGCACGCCGCCCAGCTTGCGGTAGGTTTCGTCGCGAAAAGCCTTGAGGTCGATCTTGTACAGTTCAACATGCGGGCGCAGGTATTCCAATACTTCGGGCGTGGCGTTGCCGTTGGAGACGAACGAACCGACCAGCCCATGCGGCCGGCCCAGCTTGAAAATCTCGACCGCCCATTCCGCGGTGATCAGCGGCTCGTTGTAGGTGCTGGTCAAGACGCGGCAGCCGTGCTCAAGCGCCAGCTCGACGATCCGCTGCGGCTCGATGAGCACCGGGGACGAGATGGCTTCATCGTCGCGCAGGGCCTGACTGGTGACCCAGTTCTGACAGAAGCTGCAGTGGAAGTCGCAGCCCAACATGCCGAATGACATGGCGGTCGCGCCGGGATAGGCGTGGTAAAAGGGCTTCTTCTCGATCGGGTCGACTCCCAACCCCGCGACATAGCCATATGGCACGCGGAGAGTGCCGCCCTCGTTCCAGCGCACGCGGCACACGCCCGGGCGGCCGGGCAATATGCGGCAGCGATGGGCGCAGGCCAGGCAGCGCAGCGCGCCCTCGGGTTCCGGGCGCACGAGTTCTGCGGCGGCCGGGGCGGTGTGCTGGTGCAGGAGTTCGGTCAGTTTGACGGTGGCAGACATCGAATTCTCTAGATTCTCTTCAATCAAGCGGGCATGCCCGCGCTTTAGCGCTTGG
>JAAYXS010000504.1 GCA_012515775.1 Phycisphaerae bacterium | reverse complement strand
GGAGACAACGCCACGGTCGGAGCCAAAGCCGGCGTGACGAATAGCGTGCCGGATGGCGAAACGGTGCTGGGCCAGCCGGCGATCCCGATTCGCGAAATGCGGCGGCAAATTGCGTACATGCTCCGCCTGCCGGACCTCAACCGCCAGGTCAAGGAACAGGAAAAGCGTATCGCCAAGCTGGAAGAGCAGCTTCGCAATTGCCAACGTTCCACCTGATATGGTGGACGCTGCGGTCTGAAAAGAAGTTCATCCGGTTCGAGGCGTGCGGGGCGAGAAGGCGTTCAGCCACACAAGCTGCGGCTAACAGTCGTCACGGCCGGTGATTGCGCTGTCCATCCTTTCAAAAGGCGGGTCGGCACTCCGCCACGGCGGAAGCTGGCCGTGCACCTCGACCACTTCGCGACTCGGAATAACATCATGGCGGCGGCTTCCGGCTGCGCGTGCTTGGCCGGGCGGGCCGCGCCACGACCGAAAACTTGACACGCGCCGTGTAGGGCCGGACAATTCGCCCGGCAGCGGGACCCCAGATGCAGACGAAGGTCATTAGCACCTTACAATCGAACACTTACGCAGCTTCGATCGCCGAAGCGGCCGTCGCCTTGCGCGAAGGGGCGCTGGTTCTTTTCCCGACCGAAACGGTCTATGGGGTCGCGGCTAACGCGGCTGACCCGGATGCCTTGAGGCGTTTGCGAGAGCTGAAGAACTCGGCGGCCGTCAGCCAACGGCCCTTCACCGTGCACTTGGGCCGCAAGTCTGACGCGGGCAAGTATGTGACCGGCCCCTCGGCTCTGCTGCGGCGGCTATCGCGAAAGTGCTGGCCGGGGCCGCTCACGATGGTGGTTCAGGAGGCCCAGCCTGAGCGGGCGGAGATTTTCCGCGTGTGTCCGCGGGAGCAGCAGCCGGAGCTTTACTATGAGGGACGCGTGGGGTTGCGTTGCCCGGACCACCCGGCGGCTTTGGAGCTGATCGGCCAGCTCGACGTCCCGGTCGTGGCGACCAGCGCCAACGCCCGCGGGCAGATCCCGCCCACGGAATTCGAAGCGGCCTACAACAACTTGGGTGGCAAGGTCGAGTATGCGCTCGACGCGGGGAGCACCAAGTTGGGAGCCGCATCAACTGTAATCAACGTGCACGATCATCAGTGGAGCGTGCAGCGCGCCGGCCCCATCCAGGAGCGCACGTTGCGGCGGCTCTCACGCAGCGTCATTCTCATGGTGTGCAGCGGCAATTCGTGCCGCTCGCCGATGGCCGAATACATGTTCCGGAATAAGCTGGCCGAAAGCTTGGGGATGTCGCCGGAGGAGTTGCGTGCTGCAGGCTACGAGGTGCTTTCGGCGGGAACCGCGGCGTGCCCCGGGTGCGAAGCGTCGCCCGGCGCGCTGCTGGAAATGAGGCGTCGCGGGATAGACTTGAGCCCGCATCGCTCGCAACCACTAACGATCGAGCTGATCCAGCAGGCTGAGCGAATTTACGTCATGACGCCCGAGCACCGTGCCATGGTGCTGGACTTGGCGCCAGGCGCGGCGGAGGTGGTCCAGCTTCTGGATGCGCGCGGGGCCATAATGGACCCCATGGGCGGCGGTCCGGAGGAATATTTGAAGACGGCCGACCGTCTGGATCAGGCAATCGACGCCCGGCTCAAGGAGTTTGTGGATGAAGATCGCAATTGGTAGCGACCATCGCGGGCACGAAGCCAAACAGCGGATCAAGGCCCTGCTGCTGGAAATGGGCATAAAGCTGCAAGATCATGGCGGCCAGTCCGGCGAGACCTGCGACTACCCCGATATCGCGCTGGCGGTCGCGCACGATGTGGCGGAGGGACGGGCCGACGGTGGCATCCTGTTTTGCGGCAGCGGCATCGGGATGTCCATCACGGCGAACAAGGTTCCCGGCATCCGCGCCGCGCTGTGCCATGACGACTTGACGGCGCAGATGTCGCGCCGCCACAACAACGCCAACGTGCTTTGTCTGCCGGCGGATCTGGTGGGTGACGCTCTCATGCAGAGCATCGTTCGCGTGTGGCTTGACACAGAATTCGAGGGCGGGCGGCATCAGCGCCGCGTGGATAAGATCCTGGCCTACGAAGCCCAGCGAAACGGCGTGGCACACAAAACGCCGTCACCCCCGGAATCGTCATCCTGACATTCCCCGTTCAATCGAAATCCGGGCCGATCGGCTGGCGGCCGACGTAGCCGCCGTGCAGATCGTGCCAATGCGTGACGCGCGGTTCACCCAGCCGCCAGCACAGCCATACCCGGCGGCCGCGGTGCATGGCGGGGAAATCGACCAAGCCCTCGGACCAATCCTTGAGCACGCACCCAATGCCGATCAGTTCGGTGTGCAATTCGTTCAGCGCCGCCGTAGTGTACTCGATCTGCGCATTTAAAGTTTCAATCTGCTCCGTATTGCCCACTGAGTTGGCCAGGCGGTGGCGCTTGTCACGCAGACTCAGCAAGTGCCTGTATTTCTTGACCAGGTCCTGGACGACCTTCTGCACCAGGACAAGGGCGGCGTTGGCTTCCGCGGCGGTAAAGACCTTTTCGGCGGGTCCGCTCCGGGACGGCGTCGCGGTCTTGGTTTTGTCTGGGTTCATCCCTGTCCTCCGCGCTGCCTGACGCGGACTGGCTCAAAGTAAGCCTAGACGCACCGCAACTCTTTTCAATGTAGACGCCAATGTTACCCGATTTCGCGTTCGACATTCAGCGCTAGACCTAGTTGGCCACTCAAGATGCGCGACGTTAGCAAGGTACCCAAGTTCAGGCGAAGTCGTGCGCGGCGCGCTACACCGCGCTGCCGGGATGCAAGTCCGCGGCTGCGGCCGCTCCGTCTGAGCGGTTTGTCGGGAGATTGTCATCCGGCGAACAGGACAGAAAGAGAGGCCTCAACCGCGCGATGGCGCTCAGTGCCCGATCTGCAGGGCCGCCAGTCCGCTGGGCACGTCATCCACGAATTCAAAGATGTGATCCAGCCCGGTCACCAGGAACACCCCCCAGACGCGCGTGTTGATCCCGCACAGCTTGAGCTTGCGCTGGTTCGTCACGGTGACCAGCTTGCGCAGTTTGAGCAGCTTGGCGATGTTGGAGGAGTTCAGGTAGCCCACGTTGGCGAAACTGAGGAGCACGTCGTTTCGGGCGTTGTCCGTGCACTGCTCGACGATCGCGCTCAGGTCATCCGTGAACTGCGGATCATCGGCCAACTCTGCCAGAATCACCGTTTCGGACCACTGCTCGAAGGGCATAGTCTCGCTACCTCCGCCAGGAGCTTTACCTCTTCCAGGTGTGCGGACCATACTCTCGCAGCGCTACCTGGTCAACGCCGCTTTCGGCGCCTCGTGCCCGCGCCGCGCGGGGTCGCTTCGGCGGCTGCCGCGAGCCCGTTTCAAACAGCTAGGCAGGCGCACGGGGAGCGCGTGTGCACGGTTACGCGAGCCGCCCTACCGGGCACTTGGGAAGGGCGCTCACAAACGCTTACTTCAGCTCCACGTCCCAGTACGCGAAATCCAGGAACTGCTTCCAACTCGCGTAACGCGAATCGGATAGTTTGATCGTCAGGACCGGCGAGCGATGCGGCCGGCGCGGCACGGCGATGAGCTTCATGCTGGCCTCGGCCGGCGTTCGACCGCCCTTGCGCACATTGCAGCGCACACAGGCACAGACGATATTCTCCCAGGTGTTGCCGCCGCCGCGGGAGCGCGGCACGATGTGATCTAAGCTCAGCTCGCTGCTCGGGAAACGCTTGCCGCAGTATTGGCAGCGGTTTTGGTCGCGCGCAAAGAGGTTGCGCCG
>JAAYXS010000503.1 GCA_012515775.1 Phycisphaerae bacterium | reverse complement strand
GGTTTGTCCAGGAGGAGCGGGCGGAACGAGCCCTGGCGGCGCTGGCGGAGATGTCCGCGCCGCAGGCGAAGGTGATTCGAGGGGGGCGGCTGCAGACTCTGCCGGCGGCAGACCTCGTACCGGGCGACCGGATCGAACTGGAGGCGGGCGATCGCGTGCCGGCCGACGTGCGGCTCATCAACACGGCCAGCCTGCGCGCCCAGGAGGCCATCCTGACAGGGGAATCGCTTCCGGTCGAGAAAGATCACCGGCCCGTGTTGGACGAAGACGAGCCGCTGGGTGACCGCGTCAACATGGCCTACATGGGCACCAGCATTGCCCGGGGTACCGCCAGCGCCGTGGTCACCGCGACTGGCATGCAGACCGAGCTTGGGCGCATCGCCGGGCTGCTCGAACGGCACCAGCCGGAGCCGACCCCGCTTCAGCGCCGTTTGGCCGAACTTGGGCGGACGCTGTTGTTCGTCGTTTTGGGCGTGGTGGCGATCATCTTCATTCTGCAGGTGTTGCGCGGCGGCGACTTGCTGGAGATTTTCCTGACGGCCGTGAGCTTGGCGGTGGCCGCCGTGCCCGAAGGTCTGCCGGCGGTGGTCACGATCTCTCTGGCGCTGGGCCTGCAACGCATGGCGCGCCGCAATGCGCTGATCCGCCGGCTGCCGAGCGTCGAGACGCTGGGCGCGGTCACCGTGATCTGCTCCGACAAAACAGGCACGCTGACGCGCAACGAGATGACCGTCCGGCGCGTGTTCGCCGGCCGAAAGTGCTTTGAGGTAACTGGCATCGGTTACGCTCCTGAGGGGGAATTCCGGCAGTGCGAGACGAATGCAGAGGTGGACCCGCAGACCGAGCCGGATTTGCTGCGCGCCCTCGAAATCGGCGCGTGGTGCAACCATGCCCGCCTCGATCGCGATCCGCAGGCCGGCGACAGATGGAGCATCGTTGGCGACCCGACCGAAGGTGCGCTGGTCGTCGCCGCCGCCAAAGCGGGCATAAGGATCGAGGACCGCGGCCGCCGGATAGTCCACGAAATTCCGTTCGACTCGCAACGCAAAGCGATGTCGGTCGTCGTGCGGCGCGACGACGCGTATAGCATCTACGCCAAGGGCGCGCCTGAAGTCATCCTCGAAAAGTCCACCCAGGAGCGCACCGGCGGCCGTGAAATCCCGCTCACCGACGCCCGCCGCAAGGAAATCCTCCATTCCGCGCTGGCCATGGCTCAACAAGCGCTGCGCGTGCTCGCCTTGGCTTACCGCGACGGTGTGAACCCCGAGGAGCGGCGCGAAAAAGACCTCGTCTTCGCCGGGCTGGCCGGCATGCTCGACCCGCCGCGTGACGAGGCCCGCACGGCGGTCAAGCGCTGCCGTTCGGCCGGCATACGCCCGGTCATGATCACCGGCGATCACGCGGACACCGCCCGGGCGATCGGGACCGCCCTGGAAATGGCCCAGCCGGACCAGAATGTCGTCACCGGCGCGGAACTGGACCGCACGACCGACGAGGATCTCGCGCGGCGCATCGAGAGCGTGCCAATCTTCGCCCGCGTTTCGGCGCAGCACAAGTTACGCGTCATCGGCGCCTATCGCTCGCACGGACACGTCGTAGCGATGACCGGTGACGGCGTCAACGACGCCCCCGCGCTCAAAGCGGCGGACATCGGCATCGCCATGGGAATCACGGGCACCGACGTCACCAAGGAAGCGTCCGACATGGTTCTTACGGACGACAACTTCGCCACCATCGTCAACGCCGTCGAGCAGGGCCGCACTATCTACGACAACATTCGCAAGTTCGTGCACTACCTGCTTTCGGCCAACGCCGGCGAGGTCCTGCTGATGTTTATCGGCGCGCTGCTGGGCTGGCCGGCGCCGCTGGTGCCGATTCAGATTCTGTGGATCAACCTGGTTACGGATGCTTTCCCGGCGCTGGCGTTGGGCCTGGAGCCGCCGGAACCAGACATCATGTCGCGCCCGCCGCGACCGCCGCGCGAGGCGTTGATTTCGCTCAGGCGCGGCGGGCTGATCCTCTTTCATGGAGGGCTGATCGCCGCCGCCGGCGCGCTCGCTTTCCACCTGACGTATGCCGGCAATCCCGAAAACCTGGCAGTCGCCCGCACCGTCACATTTGGCACGCTCGCGTACGCGCAGCTCGCCTTCGCGCTGGGCTGCCGTAGCGACCGCTACGCGCTGCCGCGCCTGGGCCTGCTCAGCAATCCCTGGCTGCTTGCGGCGATTGCATTTTCGGGGCTGTTGCAGCTCGCGGCGTTGACGATTCCCGCGCTGCGCCCGATTTTCCAGGTGAGCGGCGTCGGCGGGCCGGCCTGGTTGCTGATCGCTGGGCTGGCAATCGCGCCGCTGATTGTCGTCGAGGCGG
>JAAYXS010000073.1 GCA_012515775.1 Phycisphaerae bacterium | reverse complement strand
TTAACCATGATTCCTGAAGAACTGCATCTCCGCAATTTCCTCTCCCACCGCGAGACCGATCTGGACTTGCGCGGGGTTCACCTTGCCAGTTTGGTCGGGGAGAACGGGGCGGGCAAGTCCGCGCTGCTCGACGCGATCACCTGGGCCGTGTGGGGGCGGTCGCGCGCGCCTTACGGGCGGGATGAAGACCTCGTCTATCACGGCGAAGAAGGGCTGGAAGTCGAGTTCGTCTTCCGCATGCCCTACCAGGGCGGTGATGAACACCGCTGCCGCATCCTGCGCCGCCGCGAACGCCAGGGACGGCGTTCCACCGGCTCGATCCTGGATTTTCAGGTCGAAGGGGACGAGGGCTGGCGTAACCTCACCGCCGACAGCATCCGCGAGACGCAAAGCCGCATCATCGCGCAACTGGGGCTGGACTACGACACCTTCGTCAACTCCGCCTACCTGCGCCAGGGTCACGCCGACGAATTCACCGTCCAAACCCCCACCGACCGCAAGCGCGTGCTCAGCGCCATCCTGGGGCTGGATCGCTGGAACGAGTACCAGGATCGCGTCAAAAAACGGCTCTCCGGCGCGCAGGGCCGCATCCAGGAAATGGACCGCCGCCTGAGCGAGACGGAGCAGGAGTTGGCCCGCCGCGGCGAATACGAAACGCTGCTCGCCGAAGCCGAAGCGCAGGTCCACACCGCCGAGGCGCGCCTGGCCGACATCCAGAAGCAGGTGGACGAAATCAACCGCGTGCAGGAACAGGCCCTCGCGTTACGCCGTCAGATCGCCGACCTGGACGAACGTCACCAACAAGAAAAGGCCCGGCTGGCGCAACTGGAGCAGCAAGAGGAAACGCACCAGGGCCAGCAGGCGTACTACGCGAGTATGGTGGAGCAAGCCGCCGCCATCGAAGCGAACTACCAGGCGCTTCACGCCGTCATCGCTGAAGAGCGCGCCTGGGGTGAGAAGCTCGGCCAGGCCGCCCGGCTGCAAAACGAGAAAAGCACGCGCGAGCAGGCCATCGCCGCCGAACGCGAGGCGCTCAACAAGCACCTGCGCGCGGCGGAACAGAAAATCGAGCGCATCGAGCGCGCCATCGCCGCGAGCCGCGCCGCCATGGAGCGCGCGCTCAGCGACCTGCGCGGGCAAATCGCGCTGCTGCACGAACGCACCGTCGATCCGGCGCTGCAAGCCGAACTCGACGCCGCCCGCGCCGAACTGGCGCAACTGGACGCCATCGCCGAGGAGCAGGCGCTCACCCGCGAAACGCTGCAAACCGGCGAAGTCGAACGCAGCCGCCTCATCGAGCGCAACCGCCAGCTCCGCGAGTCGATGAACGAGGCCAAGACCCGCATCGAAACCCTGGCCGAGGCCGAGGCCGCGTGCCCGTTGTGCCGCCAGCCCCTCACGCCCGAACATCAGGAGCGCCTGCTCAACGAAATCCAGGCCGAAGGTGTAACCATGGGCGACGAACACCGGGCCAACGACACGCGCATCCAGGCCCTCAAGGACGAGAAGGCCGCCCTGCAACCGCGTCTGCAAGAGCAGGAACGGCTGCTCCGCGCGCGTCCCCGTCAGGAACAGACCGTTGCCCGGCTGCAACAGCAGATCGAACAGAGCGACGTCGCCCGCGAGCGCATCGCCGTGGTGCAGGCGCAGGTCGTCGAGGTCGAAGGTCAACTCGCCAGCGAAGCCTACGCCGACGCGGAGCGTCCCGCGCTGGAACAGGCGCAAGCCGCCGCGCGCGCCTTCCAGACGCGCATCGAACAAGACGACTACGCCGCCGCCGCGCGCGCGGAACTCGCCCGCATCCACGCGGAACTGGCCGAACTCGGCTACGACGTCGACGCCCACCAGGAGGTCAAAGGGCGCGTCCAGGCCCTCGCCCACGCCGAAGACGACTACCGCGAGTTGGAGAAAGCGCGCGTCAGCATCGAAAAGGAAGCGGAGACGCTCAAACGGCTCGCCCTCGAAATCGAAGCGCAGCACGGGCGCATCAGCACGCTGGAGAACGAACGCGCCGCGCAGGAAGCGGCGCTCGACGCGCTGCGCCCCACCCTCGCCGAAGCGCCCCGCCTGGCAAGCCTGCTCAATGAGGCGCGCCAGCAAGAGGCCGTCGCCCGCCAGCGCATCGGCGCGGCGCGACAAAACCTGGCCGCGTTGGAAACGTTGGAACGCCGCCAGCAGGAGATGCGCATCCAGCGCGACGAACTGGGCGCGCGCGTGGGGTTGCTCACCGAGCTGCGCGACGCTTTCGGCGTCAACGGCATCCCGGCGATGATCATCGAGCACACCCTGCCGGAGCTGGAACGCGAGGCCAACCACATCCTGCAAAGCCTCACCGCCGGGCGGATGCACGTCCGCTTCGACACC
>JAAYXS010000502.1 GCA_012515775.1 Phycisphaerae bacterium | reverse complement strand
GTTCCAGGTAATCCTGGCCGTCCACGGCCACGCCGACGACCAGCCGCTGCGGGTCGAGCAGGGCGCGGGCCTGGTCGATCACGTCCTGAAGCGTGCAGCCGGGAGGGAAACTTCGTTGCAGCAGTCGGCCATCCAGCGTCACGAGCATGATTGTCTCCGCAGCCGGGTCAAACGTGTCCGTGGAACGAACCGCATCGGCGGTCCGAGCCGGCCCGATTCGAGCCCGCCCCATGCGAGCCAACCGATCCGAGCCCGCAGCGCCGGCAAGGACAAACGTCCGAGCGGGCACCGATCCGAGCCCACCGCGCCAGCAAGGGCAAACGTCCGAGCGAGCCCGATCCGAGCCCACCGCGCCAGCAAGGACAAACCTCGGCTGCCCTCGCGAGCGCTTCGGGCTCGGATCCTGCGCGTTCAGCGCGCTCACCTCGTCCCGCACGCGCTCCGGGCGCGCAGGTCGGTTGTGGGCACAAGCCTCTGGTTCTATCGGTCTGTCGGCGCGCGGCTTGTCAGCGAAAGCGCGGCGGGACGCTCGAAAACCGTGCCTGCCCGGCTATGATTGCGGCCCATGAGCGCTCCTCGCCCGGCCTGGCTTGAAAACTGGCTCGCACGGCATCGCAGCCGCCTTTCATTCTGGCTGCACATGCTCGGCATCCCGCTGGCGGTGGCCGGCTGCCTGCTGGCGTTTTGGCAACTGGCGCAATGGCGCTGGGATTTGTGGTGGCGGCCGGTGGCGCTGATAGCGGCCGGCTACGCCCTGCAAATTATCGGGCACCGGCACGAGGGCAACGATGTCGGCGAATGGGCGCTGATTAAGCGCCTGCTGGGGCGGCCATACGTAGCGATTTCCCCGAAATACCGATCAGAACAAAGACAATAGCGCTGCCCGCCCGCACGCGCGCTGCCTTATCAGCGGAGCCGTGCGCTCGATTAGAGGAGCTGTGCCGTCGATTAGCGGAGCCGTGCACTCGATTAGCGGAGTCGCTCGATTGGCGGAGCCCTGCGCTCGGCTGGCCGACCCTTGACGAGGTGGCTAACATGGGCGCGTCCGAGCACCTGCGAGCGCCGCGGCCGAGCGATGTTCCAATCGACTTTGCGGCCGGGCGTTTTTCGTGTGGGCAGGCCGGAAAGCGGAAGCGATGCGGCTGATAGTTCTGCAACAGGGCGCGATGATTGAGGACATCGTCTGCGGGGAGGAGGCGATCTACGTGGGTGCGCACGAAGATTGCCGGGTTCGCCTGCAAGACCCGCGAATCGCGCCACGTCAGGCGGTGATCTACCCGCAAGGCTCGGGCTGGACGGTTGAGCAACTGGCGCCGGAATGCGCGATTCACGTGAACGACATGTCGCTGCCTGGCAAGAGCACGCTGAAGACCGGCGACGAGATTAGGCTGGCGGATTATGTCCTGCGTGCCTACCCGGAACACGTGGAGCAACCCGGTTTGGAGCTGGGCACGTCGCGGGCGCAATTGGAGCGGTTTATCGCGTCGCGCCTGCCGCCCGGCACGGTGATAAAGAAGCCCACCGAGCCGCTCAACATCGCGCCCGAACAGGTCATGAAGATCGCCGAATTCACGCAGCGCGTCTCGCAATGCGAGCAGGTGACGGAGCTGATGGACGTCGCGCTGCAGGCCCTGCTGGTGAATTTTGCGGCGCAGCGGGTCTGGATGGGCGTCCGGCGGATGACCTACGGGGCGATGGAGTACGTTGAAGGCCGGCTGTTGACGGGGCAGCCGACCGACCTGCCGGAGATGGCCGACTGCCTGAAACCGCGTGTGCTGGACCGCATTCAGTACTTGCTGGTGCCGATCTTCAACCGCGAAGAGCGCAGCTCGGTCATGGCGGGCCCGCTGCGCGGGGGGGACGGCGCGCTGGGCATGATCTACCTGGATAGCGGCGGCAGCGGTCGCATGTACGAGGACAAGGACATGGACTTCTTCGTCCTGTTCTCGACGGTCATAGCCGCCCAGCTTGACGCGATCTTCAAACACATCGCCGCCAGCCGCGCGGCGCTGGTGGCGGGCGAAGTGGGCGTAGCGCACGTGATCCAGGCCCGGCTAACGCCGCGGAAGCTGCCGCAGTGGGAGAAGCTGCAGTTTGGGGCGTTCCGCGAGACGGGGCGTGAGCGCGCGAGCGACATTTATGACCTGCTGAAGCTGAACGACGGCACGGCCAATTTCATGGTAGCGCACACGGCGGTCAAAGGGGCGCTGCCGAGTCTGTTGATGGCGGAGGCGCAAGCGACGTTTCGGCTGGCGGCGCTGCACAAAGACCCACCGCACGTATTTCTGCGTTCTTTGAACTGGGTGCTGTACGACGGCGAGGATGATCACCCGCTGAACTGCTTCGTGGGAACGATCGACCCGCAGACGGGGCAGATTCGGTACGCTTTGGCGGGCGAGGCGCGGGCCTTCATCATCGGCAACCGCGGCGAAGAGCGGCGTCTGGGCACTCTGGAGCCCACTCCGCCTTTGGG
>JAAYXS010000072.1 GCA_012515775.1 Phycisphaerae bacterium | reverse complement strand
TAGATGACGCTGAAGTGGTCGTAAACATTGCCGGACTCGGCCCCGCTCCGAGCCTGGCGGCCACCCAGGGCGGTAGCTTTGACCGGCAGCCGGCCGCCCAGCGCCCAGGCAATTTTGTCGATGCTATGGCAAGCCTGCTCGACGATGTGATCGCCGGACAGCCAAGTGAAATGGAACCAGTTGCGAAGTTGCCATTCCATATCAGTCCAGCCGGGTTGCCGCGGAAACTGTTGCAGCGGGCTGGCGTGGTATGCGGTGTGCGCAGACACGATGCGGCCGAGGGCGCCGTCGATGATGCGCTGAAACGTGGCGCGCTCCGCGTCGCTGTAGCGCCAGCAGAAGCCGGCCAGCAGCGACAGGTTACGCTTGCTCGCCTCTTCGGCCGAAGCCAGGATTGAGCGGACGCCCGGTGCGTCGACGGCCATCGGCTTTTCACAGAACACGTGTTTGCCGGCCAGAACGGCCGCTTTCAGGTGCGCCGGGCGGAAGTGCGGCGGGGCGGCCAGCAAGACCACGTCGACGCCGCTGTCTATCACCTTCTGATAGGCGTCGAAGCCCACGAACTGGCGGTCCGGATCGACCTGCACCCGCTCGGGCTGCGCTTCCTTCAGCGTCTGTAGGCTGTTTTGCAGGCGATCGTTGAAGACATCGCCCATGGCGGTCAGCACCGCGCCGGGGTCGGCCGCCAGCGCTTCCTTTGCGGCGCCAGTGCCGCGGCCGCCGCAGCCGATCAGTCCGACTTTCAGCGTATCCGAGCCGGCGGCGTAGGCGGCCGGCGCGAGCATCTCGCGCGTCAACATCGCCCCGGCGACTGCGGCCGCGGAGGCTTTGACGAACTGCCGGCGTGTGACGCCGGTTGCGTGCGGAGTCGAATCATGCCTTTTCATGGCGCCTCCTTTGGCGAGACCGCGTTTTGGATCACAACGGCTCGCGCTTCCCCACATGCACCGTGTGAAGGTGGGAACGTGGGAAAGTGGGAAGGTTGAACCCTGTTCCGTGGACGCCGCGATCGGCAGGCTCTATTCGCCGTTACGGGAGGGCGCCTGGATCAGCAGCTCCGGCGCGCGGGATCGGCAGCACGATCCAGCGAGCGCCCCGGATTACTCTTCCTCTTCCGCCGCGGCCTTGTGCTGCGCCACAATCTGCTGCTGGATGTTGGGCGGCACGATGTCGTAGTGGCTGAACTCCATCATGTAGCTGCCCTGGCCGCCGGTAGCGCTCTTTAGCTGGCTGCTGTAGGTGGCCACCTCGGCCAACGGCACCGTTCCGCGAATGACGATCTGGTTTCCGGGCAGCATGTCCTGGCCCACGATCTGTCCGCGCTTGCCGGCCAAGTCGCGCGTGATGTCGCCCACGAATTCGGCCGGCACGGTGATTTCGATGTTCACGATGGGCTCGAGCAGGATCGGCTTGCACTGCACGAAGGCCTTTTTGAACACCTGGCGGCCGGCGATTTGGAAGGCGATGTCCTTGCTGTCGACCGGGTGGGTTTTGCCGTCAACCAGCGAGACTTTGACGTCGACCACTGGGAAGCCGGCGATGACGCCCTTGCGCATCTGGTCGCGAACGCCCTTGTCGACGCTGGGGCGGAAGGCCTGATCGATGACGCCGCCGAAGATTTTGTCGATGAACTCGTAGCCTTTGCCGCGTTCGTTCGGCTCCATATCGATGAACACGCGGGCGAACTGGCCGGCGCCGCCGGTCTGTTTCTTGTGCGTGTATTCGACGTACTTGACCGCGCCCGAGATCGTTTCGCGGTACGGAATCTTCGGGGCCTTGGTTTCGACTTCGAGCTTGAAGTAACGCCGCATCTTGCTGCGGATGACGTTCAGGTGCTGGTCGCCCATGCCCTGCATGACCAGTTCGTTGGTTTCCTGGTCGCGGAAGTACTGGAAGCATGGGTCTTCTTCGGCGAAGCGATGCAGCGCGCCGCTGATTTTCTCCACGTCAGCGCGCGACTTCGGCTCGACCGCCAGCGCGAACATCGGCGTCGGGAACTTCGGCATCGGAATCTCGCCGTCTTCGGCCTTGGCGAAGAGGGTGGCGCCGATCTTCAGATCAAGCTTGGCGAAGGCGACGATGTCGCCGGCTTCGGCGATTTCGATTTCCGCATGCTGATCGCCCCGCAGCTTGAAAAAGTGGCCGGGCCGCTGACCTTTGCGCTCGCCAGGCGTGAAGATTTGTCCGTCCGGCTTCAGCACACCGCGATGGACACGGGCCACGGAGTACTTGATGTTGCTGCGCGGGTCCGAAGTGATCTTGAAGACCTGGGCGACGAAATCGCCTGCGCGATCCGGCTCAACCTCAGTCTTCTTGGCCGCTTCACCCTCGCCCATAACCACGCTGCGGCGTTTGCCTTCGGCCGGCGACGGCGCGCAACGCAGCAGGGCTTCCAAAAATTCGGGAATTCCCACGCCGGCCTTGGCGTTGACGAACAGCACCGGGATGAGCCCGCCCGAAGCCACAGCCTTGCGGATGGCCGGCACGAGCTGCTCGAGCGAAGCGCTGCCGGTCTCCATGTAGGATTCCATCAGCGCCTCATCGGTTTCGACAATCGCGTCGACCAGGCTGGTGTGGGCCGCGGCCACATCCAGCAGGTCCGCCGTGCCTTGCTCCTCGCGCAGCAAGTCGATCAGCTTCTTGCCGCCGTCAGCCGGCAGGTTGATCGGGTGGCAGTGATGACCGAAGGTTTCCCGGATGCCACGTAGGATCTCGTCGAGGTTGGCGTTTTCGGCATCGATGCGCGTGATGACGATCATTCGCGGCAGGCCGTATTCGCCGGCCGCATTGAACATGCGGCGTGTGTTGACGCCGATTCCGCTGGCGGCGGAGACGACCACGCAGGCCAGGTCGACGCCGGCCAGGGCCGCGATGGCCGGGCCGATGTAGTCCGGCATGCCGGGCGTATCGATGAAATTGAGCAGCTTTCCCTCGTACTCCACGTAGAAGGCGGCCGAGTCGACGCTGTGCTTGCGTTCGCGTGACTCGTCGTCGTGATCGAGCATGCTGGTGCCGTCGTCGATGCTGCCCATGCGGGTGGTCACGCCCGCCTTGTGCAGTATGGCCTCGCCGAGGGTGGTTTTGCCCGCGGCGGAGTGGCCGACGAGGGCGACGTTGCGAATATCGCTGATCTGGAAAGCAGCCATTCACCGTTCTCCGTGCGCGCTTAAAGCGGCAAATTGTGCAAAGATTCTGAGTATATCAAGACCAGGGGGGCTGCCAAGGGGCGCGTGGACGCGAGTAGGAGTGCGCGGTCGGGCAGGGGGTATTTGAGCGATGGCGTAGTGCCGCCCGTCATGGCGACGGTCCGAGCAGGTCGGGGTCCAACGGCGGCAACCGGGGCGGCACGCCCCGGCTCTGCTCCATCTGGCGGCACGCTCCGGCTCTGCTACGCCTTAGCAGATTGGCCCTTTTTTTTGCTGTTTGCCGGCGCCTCGGCCGGGGGCGGCTCCCATAACTTGGCGCGCGGCGAGCGCGGGTTGGCGTACTGCAAACCGATCAGGCCAGCCAAGCCGATCAGGGAGATCATGAGCGCCAGGAACTGTGAGATCGTGAACTGGAAAGTGTCGACCGGGTTGTCGGCCCGGATCGTCTCCAGGATGTACCGCGTCCAGGGTTCGATCAGCAGCATGGTACAGATCACCTGCCCGTCGCGCGTTCGCCGCCAGTACAGTGCGTTGAGCAGCAACGCCAAGAGGACCAGCGTGAGCGCCGAATAGAGCTGCGTCGGATGGACCGGCAACGCCGGATACTGCCGGGCCAGCTCCTGAAGCTGTGTCAGGCTCAGGCCGGAAGCTTGCATGGCCAGCAGGACCTCCGCATGCGCTGCGCCGCTGGCGCAGCCGCCTCCGAGCGAAGAGGCAAGGGAACCAAGCTCAGCCCGCAGACGGTTCTCCTCGCGGTCCAACTCGGCTTGTTCGGCGGCGCTGGTGGCCTGGGCGCGCCGCGCCGTGAGCTCCTTTTGGCGCTGGCCAATTGCCGCCGCGGCGCTTGTGATTTTGGCAAATTCGGCCTCCGTCATTCGCAGCATTTCACGTGGCAGAGGAGCGGCCGGGCGGCCATCCGTCAGCACGCCGTTGGGCGGAAACCACAGCAATTCCTTTGGAAGGTCGAGTTGCCCCGACTGCCATTGCTGAATCAACGCGTTGCTGCCGAACGGAAAGCGCACCGCCCACGGCAGGTCAGACGGCAGTCCCCAGCAGCAGCCGTTGAGGAAGCAGCCGAGCCGTCCCAGTCCCATGCCCAGCGCGGCCGAGGGCGCCAGGATGTCCAGGTACCAGCGGAACGAGTGACCCCAGAAGAGCATGTATATGACGACGCCCAGCGTGGCGGCGATGAACCCACCGTATACCTCCAGGCCGCCGTCGCGTACGCCGAGGGTGGCCCGCAACAGGATGGCCAGCCAGTTTCCCAGCGGCGCGAACTGCTCGTCCCAATAGTGCACCACGTACATGAGACGCGCCCCGCCCACGCCGCCGATCAGGGCAATGAAAGCGCAATTGAGCACCACGTCCGGGTTCGCGCCGGACCTGGTAGCGCGGCGGACGGCCCAGAACACCGACAGCAAAAAGCCCAGCATCATCACCAGGCCGTAGCCGGGCACGTCGATATTCACAACCGGGATGCGGAAAACCACGGGCATCATGGTTCAGGTCAACCTCGCGATTCTGCGGCCGGCTTTTGATACGGCCGATGACTGCATATCGTCGCCGGGGCTCGAACCGGACATCCTAAGCGCCGCGGCGGCCCGGGTCCACGAAGAAGCTGTCGATCAAGCGGGCCGCGCCGATATGGACGGCTAGGGCGACCAGAACCGGACCGCTGATGCGTTCGACCGGCTGCATGGTTTCGGAATCGACCAGGCGGATGTAATCGATGCGCGCCGGTCCGGCGGCAGTGATCACGTCGCGCAGCAGTGCGGTGATCTTGGATGCATTGCGCTCGCCGGCGTGAATCCGGTTCCGGGCTTTGATCAAGCCGTCATATAGACAAGCCGCCTGATCGCGCTCGGCCGGCGTGAGGTACATGTTGCGGCTGCTGATGGCCAAGCCGTTTTCTTCGCGGACGGTAGGGCAGCCGACGATTTCCAACGGCATATCCAAGTCGCGCACCATGCGCCGCACGACCGCGAGCTGCTGAAAGTCCTTTTCGCCGAAATAGGCGACGTCGGGCTGCACGATGTTGAACAGCTTGGTGCAGATGGTGGTGACGCCGTCAAAGTGACCGGCGCGCGAGACGCCGCACAGCGTTTCGGTGAGTTTGGCGACGTGCACGCGGGTGACGACGTCGGGCCGGCAGAGTTCGTCGGCTGAAGGAATGAAGACCAGGTCGACTCCGGCCTGCTGACATACCTGCAGGTCGGCAACTTCATCGCGTGGGTACTTCTGGTAGTCCTCGTTAGGCCCGAACTGCAACGGGTTTACGAAGATGCTGACTACGGTATAGGTTCCGTCGCGGCGCGCGGCATCGATCAGCGAAGCGTGTCCACGGTGTAGGGCGCCCATGGTAGGTACAAGGCCGATCCGCCGCCCAGAGCGTCGCGCCTCCGCGACGGCGTTTCGCGTGTCGGCGATGTTGCGAGCTACTTGCATCGATCTCTTTAGTCCTGCGCCAGATTGGCCGGGCCCTCTGACTGTTCCTCTCGATTCCCAGTCGCCGAACCGCCGGGTTAAAATGCGGCACCTGTTCGGTTAAACACGCACGTATGATAGGAGTCTGACCATGGCGCACCAGCGGCGCGCGACAGTTTTCTTGAGTTTGGCTGTCTGCCTGTGGCTGCCCGGCGGCGCGGCGCGGGCTGCCGACCCGCCCTGGCTGGCGCGCGGCCGGACCGGCATGGTGGCCAGCGACTCGCCGGAGGCCTCGCAAATTGGGGCCGATGTGCTGGCCGCGGGCGGGAATGCATTTGACGCAGCGGTGGCCACGTCGTTCGCCCTGGCGGTGGCGCGGCCGCAGAGCACCGGCCTGGGTGGCGGCGGGTTCATGGTGGCCTGGGTGGCTGCGGAAAAGCGCTTCGTGGTTTTGGACTTCCGCGAGTGCGCCCCGCAAGCCGCCACGCCCGAGCGGTATGCAGAATTGGCGGCCCAGCAGAGCGACGGTTTTTCGCCGAGCGTTTACGGCGGCAACGCGGTGGCCGTTCCGGGACAACTGGCCGGACTGGTCGAGATTAACCGGCGCTTCGGCACCCAGCCGCTGAAGGAGCTCATTCGGCCGGCGGCGGCTCTGGCCGAGGCGGGCTTCGCTGTGGATGCCCATTATCGCGACGCTTGCAAGGAAGCGCTGGCGGTGCTGGAGAAGTCGCCGGCCCTGATGCTGCGATACAAGGTTCTTTACGAAACGCTGTTGAACAAGGGCAAACTGCCGCAGATCGGCGAGCGACTCAAACGCCCGGATCTGGCCCGGGGCCTGCGACTGATCGCGCAAGAGGGGCCGCGCGTTTTCTATGAAGGACCGGTGGCCGAGGCGATCGTAAGCGCGGTCAAAGCGAGCGGGGGAGAGCTGACGCCGGAGGATCTGCGGAATTACCGCGTTCTGGAGCGCGCGCCGATCCGCGCGGCAATGGGCGAGTACGAACTGGTCACAATGCCTCCTCCGTCATCCGGAGGTGTTTGTCTGATTGAGGCGTTGAACATCCTGCAGTGCCTGGCCGCCGACGTTGGCGGGGTGACGAAGCTGCGTAGCAAGGATTCCGACTTGTACCCGGCCGCCCTGGCGCGGGCCTTCAAACACGCCTTTGCCGACCGGGCGCGCTGGTTGGGCGACCCGGATTTCACG
>JAAYXS010000071.1 GCA_012515775.1 Phycisphaerae bacterium | reverse complement strand
GCCTGCCGGGACGGCTTGATGTTAACAAGCACGGGGCGTTTGCGATCGCGCGGCTTCATGCGCGGACTCCGATTCGGCTCGCCTGCGCTGAGCAGCGCGTGCGAAACGCAGTATACGACCGAGTGCGCGGCGTTCAACTCTGCCATTGCTTGAGCCGAGCCGCGACAACGTGATAAGGTGATAAAGTGATAGAGTGATAAAGGCCGGCCTGCCGAAGCACGGCCTGCGGAACCTCTTTATCACCCTATCACCTTATCACTTTATCACTATCACTCCGTCGGTCCGACTGTTCGCGAATCCCGTGGGCGGCCAGTCCCTCCGTTTGCGGATCAAACAGAAGGCGGCGGAAAATCTAACGGCTGCTGTTGGAAAATCTAACAGCCGCTGTTAGATTTTCCGCGACCCCCTCCGCAGCCCTCGTCGGACTCGCCTCCAACTTCGACTTGCGCTGGCGTAATTGCCCTATAATCTCCCACGTATGCCCGAACATAGCTCGTCCAACTCTCCGTCGCCGTCCGAACGCGCCCCGTCACCATCCGAACGCGTCCCTTCGCCGCCCCCGCAGGACGCCGTCCCACCGCCCCCGGCCGCAGCGCCGCCGGAGTGCCGGCCAAATGGCGACGCGGCCCGCGTCCAGCGCCTGCGCGACAAGATCGCGAACTTCCCCAAGTCGCCCGGCGTCTACCTCATGAAGGACCGCGAGGGCGTGGTGCTCTACATCGGCAAGGCCCGCGACCTGCGCGCCCGGGTGTCCAGCTACTTCCAGAACTCAACCGATCTGCTCGCCTCGCGCGGCCCCGAAATCGCCCACATGGCCACGCTCGTCGAGGACATCGACTTCCTCGAATCCGAGACCGAGGTCGACGCCCTCCTCGCCGAGAACCGCCTCATCAAGGACATCCAGCCGCGCTACAACGAACGCCAGAAGGACGACAAGAGCTTTCCCTACCTGGAGATCACCACCGGCGACGACTTCCCCGCGGTCTACGTCACGCGCAAGCCGCGGCTCAAGGGCGTCAAACTCTACGGCCCTTTCATCGCCGCTTCCGGGCTGCGCGAGGCGGTCAACGCCTTGCAGAAGGTCTTCAAGTTCCGCACCTGCGAGCTGGACATCCGCGACGACGACCCCAAACGCCGCTTCTTCCGCCCCTGCCTGCTGCACGCCATCGGCCAATGCACCGCCCCGTGCGCCGCCTACATAAGCAAGGAAGCCTATGCGGCCGACATCCGCCGCCTGATGCGCTTTCTCAATTCCAAACGCAGCGTCGTGTTGCGCCAGATGACAAAGGAGATGGAAGCCGCCGCGGCCGAGCGACGCTACGAGGACGCGGCCGTGTTGCGCGACCGCATCAAGGCCATTCAGTCGCTGGCGTTGTCCGGCGATCCGGACGAAGACGTGCAACCCGAGGTGTTCCATATTGACCCGCGGGCCGGACTCGACCGCCTGCAACGCGTGCTCGGCCTGCGCGACGCCATCCGCATCATCGAAGGCATCGACATCGCCACGCTGCACGGCGAGGCCTCGGTCGGCTCGCTGGTGTGCTTCATCGACGGCAAGCCCTACAAGGCCGGATATCGCCGCTTCCGCATCAAGCACGTCGAAGGCGTCGACGACTACGCCATGATCCGCGAGGTGATCGTGCGGCGCTACCGGCACGCGGCCATCGCCGAGGAACTGTTCCCCGACGTCATCCTGATTGATGGCGGCCTGGGCCAGCTCCATGCGGCCTTGGAGGCGTTTAATTCGATGTACGAAGCCGTCGAGGTTGAAGGCGGCCGGGCGATGCGTCCTCCGATGGTGATCGCGCTTGCCAAGCGTGAGGAGTTGCTCTACGTGCAAGCCCGCAGTGAGCCGCTGCGCATGGCGCGCAACAACGAGGCCCTACGCCTGCTGCAACAGATCCGCGACGAGGCGCACCGCTTCGGGCAGCACTACCATCATCTGCTGCGCCGCAAGAAAGCCTTCGACGAGGACGTAGCCGCCGGCCGCCGCCCGCCGCGTGCCAGTCGCCGCAAATCCGCGCCCGAGCCGCCTGCGAGTCCACGCCCTGCAGCACCGGCAAGTCCAAGCCCTGCGGAGCCCAGTCAGCAGGGCGACGCGTCCGCTGAACCGCGCCCGGAAGAACCGCAATCCGGTCCCCCACGAATTCCACCGCAATCACCCTTCAAGCGGCCCCCTAAGCTCAAGCCCGGCGAGACGCATCTTGATCCCAGCGAATCCCAAATCCCTCCGACGGAGGATTGACCTTGCATAGAGGCTGTTAGCGACATTGTGGGGGCGAGAGGGCTGGTCGGAGCAGGTAACGCGCGGGCGGGAGATTCCTGGCGGCATTCCGGGCCGACACGCCCCGGCTCTGCTATTCTTGATCCCTCGATCCCTTGATCCCTAGATCCCTCTCGCTATGGACGACACCCCCCAACTCTGCTGCGCCCCCACCTCGCCGCTACGAACTCAACTTCGGTACCGTGAAAACGACTTTCTCGTCTGGAGCCTCGATCTCTTCCACGTGGCTGACGCCGGCCTTGCGCAGCCAAACGAGTACCGCCTGAACGACGTCCTCTGGCGCGCTGGCGCCGGAGGAAATGCCGACGCACCGCTTGCCCACCAGCCAGGCCGGGTCGATGTCGTCCGGACTGTCGATGAGGTACGACTCCACGCCGCGGGCGCGGGCCACCTCGGTCAAGCGTTGTGAGTTCGACGAATTTCGCGAGCCGACCACTAGCAGCAAATCGACCCGGTCCGCGATGCGCTTGACGGCGTTCTGGCGGTTCTGCGTCGCGTAACAGATGTCATTCCTGCCCGGCAGCTCCAGTTGCGGGAAGCGCCGTCGCAGTGCCTGGACGATTTCGCGCGTGTCATCTTCGCTGAGCGTCGTCTGCGTCAGAATGACGCCTTTTTCACGCGGGTCCAGGTTGAGCCGATCAATGTCCTCCAGCCGCTTGATCAGATCGGTGCGTTGCGGCGCCTGGCCCATCGTGCCGACCACTTCATCGTGGCCCGCATGCCCGATCAGAATAATGCGATAGCCGCGCTCGGCGTAGCGCCGCACCTCGTGATGTACCTTGGTCACCAGCGGGCACGTGGCATCCACCAGCCGCAACCCGCGGCGCTCGGCCTCGCGGTAGACTTCGGGCGGAGAGCCGTGGGCGGACAGGATAATGACGGCGCCGGACGGCACCTGGTCCAGCTCATCCACGAAGGCCGCCCCGCGTTCGCGCAAGCGCTGGACTACGTGCAGGTTATGCACGATTTCCTTGCGGACGTAGATCGGCGGGCCGAAACGCTCCAGCGCCATTTCCACCGCGCGAATGGCGCGCTCGACGCCCGCGCAAAAGCCGCGCGGTTTCGCTACGATTGCCTGCGCCGGTCCACTCTCGCCCATATCAGGAGTCGGAAATCCTAAACTTAGTTCACAAACCTATTATATGAGCGATTTGCGGTTGGCCACGTCGAGCAGGCCGGCGCGCCGGCACGATCTGCGGCTGCGACGGCTCGTCCAATACCGTCACTGCGGAACGTAACCCGGTACCTCGCGCTGCGGCCCGAAGAAGAAGTCTTCCATGAACTGGCCCAGCACCTGGTTCGACTCGTCCGAGGTCGGGTCGAGCCGGAACTCATTGATGATCATGCGCATGTGATCGGTCCACATCTCCCAGGCCTGGGCGGAGATCGTATCGAGCACGCGCTGCCGCAACGCCGGCCCGCCAATCAACAGGCACATTTTCAACGCCTGTCGTCCACTCGGCGTGGTTTCGTCGATGCCCGGCAGTTCCTGCCCCAGTTTGGCACACTTCACAATTTTCGCGGCCATATCGTGCTCCAGACGCCTCCCCAGCGGGCGCGGGTTTGCCATATTCTAGGTCCACCTATCCAGATGCGACATGCCGCACAATGGCGAGCCCGAGGGCAAACCGCCTGGCAAGTCGGTCCGATTTCCGCCGCAGCGCCGGCGCGAGCCGGGAAAAAGCCCGGGGGCGATACGACCCGGCTGTGCTCGTGCGGTTTGCACTTTGATGTTTTGCACTTAGCCCTTGCCGACGCGCCCCATCCGCTCCAGGACCGCGCGCACCAGAATCGGCCAGGCTACCGTCGCATCGGCGTACACTTCCGCGTATCGCCCGCCCTCGCTCTCCGGCACGAATTTGCCCCACGAAACGCCTTCAGAATAAGTGCAGCCGCTCAGGCCGCCCCAGTGGGTCGGCTCGGGACAAATCCGCACGCCGTACTGGTAGCGCATCAGGCCGCCCACGGCCCCGTTCGTGTTGCGGTGCAGAATCTCCGCCATCGGCGCCACTTGCTGGGCCCAATTACGCGGCACGCCGCCGCCGATCGTGAAAATGCCGATGCGCTCCGCCCGCAGCGCCCGCTGCAAATAGTCGTCCAGATCGCGCAGCAGATCGAGCTGAAGCTGCGGCTGTCCCGCCAGCCGTCGCCGCAGATTGAACAGGTACAAGTCAATCCCCAGCTCGCTGTCGGTGAACGACGGCACGTATACCGGCACGTCGTTCGCCGCCGCGGATTGCAGGATGCCGCGGCCGGACGTGGTCTGCCTCAGGTGCTCGCCCAGCCGGCGGTGCAGCTCATGCGAGCCGAAGGG
>JAAYXS010000501.1 GCA_012515775.1 Phycisphaerae bacterium | reverse complement strand
GTGTCGCGCGGCAGCACCTGGTTTGGATCGATCCGCAACAGCTCCAGGTAAAGCTCGGCCGCATTGGCCATGTCGCGGGCCTGGGCGCGGTCCACCGCCTCCTCCCGCAGCCGCTCGGCCGGCGTAAGCTGCAGTGGCTCCAATGGCCGCGAGCCCACCTCCTGCACCGAAATCGGCCGGCCGCGCACCACCACGTCGGCCCCGCCCGCGAGGCCGACGCGCCGCCGCCAGCGGCTCCAAAAAGCCAGCAGGTCAAACTGCGAGCGCGGCAGCACGCCTGCGGCCACCAGGCTCATTGCGATTATGAAGCCGAACGCGTAGCCTCCCAGATGAGCGGAATAGGCCACGTTGGCGATCGCGCCACGGTCCAGGGTAGGGGCCAGAATGTTGTCCCACAGGAGCATCTTGAACACGATCAGGATGATGGCGTCGATCTGGAAGGCGGTTATCAGGAAGAACCACAGCAGCATCGTGATCTTGACGCGCGGATACAGCACCAGAAACGCCGTGGTCACCGCCGCAATCGCGCCGGACGCCCCCAGCAGCGCGTTGTCGTTAAGAGCGGCGAACGTCACGCCCGCGATGACTCCGCCAGCCAGGTAGAACAGCACGTAGCACAACGAGCCCATGCGGTCGCACACGGCGTTCCCGAAAATCCACAGGAAGAGCATGTTGCCCAGCAGGTGCATCCAGTCGCCGTGCAGGAACTGGTAGGTGATGTATTGCCCCAGGTCCGGCACCGCGGCATAAAGCGTCCACTGGTGCTTGACTAGCTGTCCCGCCGCCCCGCCGAACAAGTCCGTAAACAGGAAAATGAGGATGTTCAGCGTTATCAGCACGTAGTTGCCGACCGGCGGCTTCTTCAGTCGTAACTCCGTGCCAATAGGTATTAACGCCATCCGCTTTCCTTCCGGGATAATACGCCGCACCAAGCGACAGGGCGAGACTCTGTTCGCCGGTGCTCTGTTCGCCGGACCGACCGCAAGCCGCCTCTGCTACGCCCCGACAACTTGATCGGTAAAACCCCGGGCACGCACCGCTATTTGCTTACCAGAAAGATCTCAGCGACAACGCACTGCTTTGCCCCGGAACCACGCCAGAGCTTTGCACCCCTGGATCACTGCTGGTCGCCGGCCGCAGGAGCACCCAACTTCTCCTCCAAAGCTTGAGCGACATTGGGCGGAACGAGGCGCTCGACGAGGGCCCGTCGCCGTCCGCCGCCCATCTCGAAAATCTGCTTGATGTACGTGCTCGACGTGAGGACGTGCCGGTCGCTGGTGAGCAGAAAGACGGTATCCACGCCGCCGATGGCCATGTTCACGTTAGCCTGAAGTAGCTCGAAACTCAGGTCCGTGAAGTCGCGAATGCCGCGCACTATGACTGAGCCACCAATGTTCCGGACAAACTCGGAGGTCAGCCCTTCGTAAGCCTGGGCCTGCGTGTTCGGCAGGGCGCGCAAATGCGGCTCGAGCAAGGCAATCCGCTCGCTTTGCGTGAAGACCTCGCTTTTGTCCGGGTTGCGCCCGACGCCGACAATAAGCTTGTTAAACAGCCGCGCTGCCCGGCGGATCACGTCCAGGTGCCCAAGCGTGACCGGGTCGAACGAGCCGGCATAAACGGCCGTGATTTCGTGTGGATTAGCCATAATCCAGGCGATTTTAAGCGGCGTGATGGCCTGTCGCTAGCAAGAACAAGGCTCATTCCCTCAAGGTTCCGTGGAGTCACGAGCCCGCCGTTTGGCGCGCAACAAGCGCGCCGCGTATTCGCTTTCCGTCGTTCCCGTAGGACGCCGCTTCGGTGGTGGGGCTGCAACAACGGGCTTGTCCGCCGCGGCGCCGCCCAGGACCTGCGACAATGAGTCGCCCGGTTGCCGTTCCGGCGCCGAGCCCGGAAGGGCTGCCTCTTCCACTCTGGAACTTTCAGGCGGCCGGGGCGATTGATCCACGCGTTTCCGGCCCTTTACGCCGCGCAGCGTGGCCAGGGTAGCCGCCGCTTCCTCGGCAGCGGGCCGGCCGACGGCCTCCCGTATGAAGCTTCGAATGCGGCCGGCCACTTCCGCCGGCGTCACCGCAATGCGCCGGACGGCCACGTCCAGCAGGAACAGCACCAGCCCCAGGCGGACCAGATCCTCCCAGAAGGGGCTTCGCACCCGAACCGGCCGGATGCTCCAGGTTTCGAATACGGCGCCGGGGTCGCTTGCATTCAGCACGCGTCCTCCCGTGCGGCGCGCCATCTCCGCGAGCGCACTGCTATTGTCACGCAGTGCGCGATACTCGGGCGAATAGTTCACAACCAGTCCGCCGCGAAGCACGCCACGCTTGCCGTCATCACCTGCGCCGTACTCATACGGCACGCTGATCAAGTATGTCCCGGGCGCCTCGGCTGAAAAGGTCGCCTCAAACCGGTTTGCCGCCGTACGCTGCAGACGTAGCGGCTCAGAAGAAAAATCCGGGCGCGTCAACCGTCCCGAAAGCGCCAGCGTGCCTTGCCAGCGGAACGGCAGATGCTCGGCCGAGACGAGAACATGGCCTTCGCCACCCTTGACTCCAGTCTCAAGTTGCAGTTCGAGCGAAGTGCCGGGGCGCCCGGCATATCGCACGGCTTGCGTCCAGAGCTTGCTGAACCCCGGCCAATTTGCCCATTCCGGACCCCACTTCGGCCAAAGCCCGCTTGTAAATGCGACCGCCCTGCCCAAGCCAAACTGCCAGTAAGCCATGATCGGATCGGTGCCGTCCTCCGTAATCCGCGCGAGCGGCGTCTGAGACAGCGGCTTGGCTTCGCTTACCACGCAGCCATGTAATGGGGGAATATCCGCCTGCGTGAATCCGTCCAGAATCTGATCGTTTACCCCCGCTAGCAGCCGCGGGGTGAACTGACGTTCGTACATCCCCGACCGGCTGGCCAGCACCGTTTCGCGGGTGAAGATTTGCGGCAACGGCCGAGCACTGTCCGCCACGTACATCCGCCCGCCGCTGAGTTCCGCGATCCGGCTCAACAGTAGACGGTCGGCGTCGGGCCCCACGGCGACGGTCGAAATAGTGATGCCGTCTGCCGCGCAGGTGCTCGCAATCCCCTCGAAATCTCCCGGCATAGACTGTCCATCGGTGAGCACGATGATGTGCTTCAGGTTGCTGTCGACGTTCACCAAAGCGAGATAAGCATGTCGCAGCGCCGGGCACATATTCGTGCCGCCCCCGGCTGCGATCCCGTCAATCTGCCGGGCTATCCGGTTCTTGTCGCCCGCAGGTTGCAGCTCGACCGCCCAGTCGGACGCGCTGTTGAACGCTATGACGCCCACCCGATCATGACTGCTCAGTAACTGCACGGACGCGCGGGCCGCCTCGCACGCCATGGTGATCTTCTCGCCGAGCATTGACCCCGAGCGGTCGATCACGATGACCATCGCCAGGCTGAGGAGTTGAAGC
>JAAYXS010000500.1 GCA_012515775.1 Phycisphaerae bacterium | reverse complement strand
TCATGGATGTTCAGTCGCGGCTCGGGCGGCTGTGGGCCGCAAGGACGCGGACCTGACGGTCGCTATCACGTCACGCCGGCCGAGCTCTGCTACATTGGCAGGCTGCCGGAATTCGTTCGAGCCAAAGCACTGCACCTGGACGGCGTGCCCTCAGTGGGGTTTGGGAAAGATGGCAGCGCGGTATCCTACAGATTTGATGGGCCGGAGCGCAGATACCTTTGCAGCCTGATGGAGCTGACTGAGGGCATCGCCAACAGCACAAATTTGGATGACTTGATCGAGCGAGTGAAAAGTGCCGCCTGCGACGTGCGCGTGGAAGCCGCGGGGCGGGGCTGGCGTTTGCGGGCAAGTGCTTATCAGCCGAGCGCACTGTTTCCAGAGCTCGACCTGAGCCTCCCCGATGCGGATCTGGCGAGCATACTGGACCGTTTCACGCACCAAATAGAGTTCGTCGGCTCGCTCGCCCTAGAGGGCAGATCTCTGTATTTTCAGAATTCTGGCGACGAACTTCTCCAAAAACTGCACATCGCCGTCGACACCTCCGACCTCTACCGGTTGGCTCAAGAATGCGAGGTAGCCGAAGAGTTCGCGGAGAAGGTTCGCCCGCGGGCGCGCGAGGTGATGATCCTCCCCGGCTCCCACGGCGGCACCGCCGTTCGCATTAGCGGCTATGATTGGCAGCTCGACACTTCCGCACGCGACCGCCTGCGGCAAATCGGCACGGAAATCGTCCCTGGCATCGAACTGCTGATCGACTACGACGGGCAAAGCGGTTCGGTCCGCTGGGCGGAATTCCGGAACCTCACGCCGGCCGGTGGCACGATCCGCCTTCAGCCCGGGGCCATAGAATTGGACCCCGCCGTGCTGGACCCGAAGCATTGGATTACCGACGCAACCGAGATTTACGAATAAACGCGGCAGCTCCGTCGAAACCCGGCTCGCCCCGGCAAACCTCCGCCGGGGTGAGCTTTTTTCCGGAGAGGAGGGGTAACTTCCGGCCCGCGGAGCTAAACTCTTCGTGAGCTTCCGCAAAGAACAGGAGCGACGATGAAGACAGTGCTCGTGCTTGGCCGGTACGGAATGGGTGAGGGTGACCCCGCGCTGGGGATGAAAATCCTGGGTACGTTCTTGCGCAAGTCGCCTGCCATACGGGAGTTGCAGGCCATCGTGCTTTTCAACGCGGGTGTCAAGCTGGCCATCGAGGGCTCGCCGGTGCTGATCGAGCTGCTGCAACTGCACGAGAACGGGGTGGAAATCCATCCCTGCGGCACGTGTCTGGAGTTCTTCGGGCTCAAGGACAAGGTGCGTGTCGGCGGGGTGTCGAACATGGACACCATCATCAGCGTGCTCAACGCGGCGGAAAAGGTCATCACTCTTTAGTCAACGGGCCCGGCGGCCTGCACGTTTGATCCGCACGTTGGCTGCGATTTCGCAGCAATTGGACCGGGAAAGTCAGGCCTTCAGCCTGCGCGCGGGTCAACCAGCGCCGCCTTTGCATTTGATTATTAAAGCGACACCTGTGTAGTTTCCGGTGTTCACTCTGTTTCCCAGATATAATTAACCGCGGGGCTGGCGGCTGAAGTGCCCGGAGTCTTGTCATGAAAAAGTACCTGGCGGAATTCATCGGCACGTTTACCCTGGTGTTCTTCGGCTGCGGAACGGCTGTCGTGGCCGGCGAGCGCGTGGGTTTCC
>JAAYXS010000070.1 GCA_012515775.1 Phycisphaerae bacterium | reverse complement strand
GTAATCCCAGAGGCCGTTGAGGTTCAGCCATTGCTCGCGGACCATTTGCGGCCGCGGGTATTCGGGGTGGACGTTTTGCGGTGTGACGTCCGCGGCCCAGCGGGTCATGAGTGGGGCGGTTTTGGGCTGCCAATCGGCGGCGCGCCCCGTCGAGGTGATAAGGGTACAGATGCAGAGCAGCGCGACGCGAATTGGGGCGGGTTTCTTGGCGAGCATAATCTGGCCTCTCCGTGCGGGTTTTTCCTCTACACGTGAACCGGTCGGGCGGTGTGCGGGGTCACTTAAGGGGGCATGCCCGCGCTTGGCGCTTGGGCATGGCACCCGACGCGCTTGGCATGGCACCCGACGCACTTGGGCCTGGCACCCGACGCACTTGAGCGTCACACCCGACCGCACCCGACGCACTGCGGGCATTATAACCGCGGCGGGGAAGGGTTACGATGATCTCCGGCGGTGGCCGAAGCGGTCCATCAGCTCTTGTATACGGCGGCGCACTTCCGCAATGCAGGCGTCGTCCGGCAGGTTGGCGAGCGTGTCCGGCGACAGTGGTTGCCCGTAGGCGATGACTACCGGGTGCGGGCGCGGCAGCCGCGCGTGGCGCGGCCAGGATTCGAAAGCGCCCATTATCGCCGCGGGAACGAGCGGCACGCGCGCTTTGCGCGCCAGCAGAATCACGCCCGGCGCCATCGGCTGCAGCGAACCGTCAGGCGTGCGCGTGGCTTCGGGGAACGTAACCACTAACGCGCCGGCCTTCAGCCGTCGCAGCGTTTCCTTGATCGCACCCAGGTCGGCTGTGCCGCGCTTGATCGGGAAAGCGTTGAGCGATTCGATCAGACGGCGAAAAAACGGGTTGTGGAAGAGGCTGTCGCGGGCCATGTAGTGGCACTCGCGTGGCAGGGCCAACGTCGCCAGGACCGGGTCAAGGAAGCTCTGATGATTGCACACCAGCAGCACGCCGCCAGTACGGGGGACGCGGGACGTGCCGAACACGCGGCCACGGAAGAAAGCCAAAAACAGCGTTTGACAGACTATACGACAGAAGCGGTACCAGGGGCGCATGGGTGCGGTCTGCGCGGGTGCCGCGGATTGCCCGATGTTGCCCATTTCAATGACCCCCGCGGGCTGGATTGACGCCTGCAGTGCTCGGAGGGCTAAAGCCCGCCCGCCGCACGTGTTCAGTCATCAAATCCAGCACTTGCGCTATTGAAAGCTGGGTGGTATCAATCCGAATGGCGCCGGGCGGCACGACCAGCGGTCCGGCCTGGCGCTGGGAATCGGTGCGGTCGCGCGTACTCAAGTTCGCCAGTACCTGTTCGAAGGTCACATCCTCGCCATCGGCGAGCAGCTCGTGCAGGCGGCGCTCCGCACGCTTCTCCGGCGAGGCATCCAGGAAGAACTTCACGTCTGCGCCGGGGAAGGCGACGCTGCCCTGATCGCGCCCCTCAGTCACGAGCGAGCCAAGCCGGCGGCCGATCGCACGCTGCTTGTCGACCAGCGCCTGGCGCACGGCGGGCAGGGCCGCCACGTGGCGCGTGCTGTCGTTGACGCGCATCGAACGGATTTCCTCCGTTACATCGCGTCCTCGCAGCGTGACTCGAATGTGCGTCGGGCCGAGGTCGAGCTGGTAGTCGTCGCCACTCGCCAGCGCAGCCAAGCGGGACTCGTCGCTCAGGTCGATGCCTCCTTCGAGCGCCGCCAGCGTAACGACGCGATACATGGCCCCGGTGTCCAGGTAGGGAGTCCCCAGCCGCGCTGCCAGCTTGCGCGCGGCGGTGCTCTTTCCTGAACCAGCCGGGCCATCAATAGTGATGATCACTGTCGCACCGCTGCCTTAATACCGGATTGCGCGGGGATTATACGTAGAGGGGGGCGCCGCGGCGAGGCAACTCGAACGCACGCTTGGCTTGGATCAGCCGCAGATTGAGGCCGATGGTCCGAAAAATGTCTGCCGTTTCATTTGACGCGGCCCGTGCAGGCGGGATGATTCTTCCGTGCGTCTGCCGCGCGGGGCCGGCGCGAACAGGTTTCCCTACGTCGGCCACGGGGGGCCGGCGCTACAGGATTGGCGCTACAGGCTCAAGGAGCGCACGATACAAAGGAGCACACGATGCGCGTGTTCGTCACAGGCGGTGCGGGCTACGTCGGAAGTCATTGCGTCAAGCGTTTGCTCGCTGGGGGGCACGAAGTAAGCGTGTTCGACAATCTCTCGGCCGGCCACCGCGAGGCAGTCGATCCGCGCGCCGACTTTGTCC
>JAAYXS010000499.1 GCA_012515775.1 Phycisphaerae bacterium | reverse complement strand
GTCATTGACGGACTGCGTCTGAAAGTCGAACCGCGGCTGGAGATTCGCGGCGATGTTGACTTTGACTCTGGAAGTCTGGACGTCTGCGTAGACGTTGAAGTGCGCGGGACAGTGAAGTCGAATTTTCGCGTGCGCACGAGCGGCTCGCTGACGGTGGGCCGGGCGATCGAGGCGGCTGAAATCGACGTGGACAGTGATCTGCGGGTACAGGGCGGCATTTGTGGGCGTGAAGGAGCGGGCGGCGTGCGTGTGGGCGGCAGCGTTGCGGCCCGCTTCTGCAATGAATCGAACGTCGAGGCCGGCGGCGACATTCGCATTGAAACCGAGACGCTGAACAGCCGCGTGCGGACGCCCGCTGTGTTTCGCAGCCCGGGTGGCACGATCATCGGCGGGACGATTTGGGCGCGCGAGGGCATAGAAGTTTCCGTGCTGGGCAGCGAATCAGGCATAACGACCTGCGTTGCGGTCGGGATGGGGTTAGCAGCGCTGCGCGAAGAGCGGCGCATCGAGCAGGAGATCGACGGACACGAAAAGCTGGCGGCGGGCATCCGCGAAAAGATCGCGCCCCTGATGGCGAACCTCAAACGCCTCACGCCCCAGCAGCGCGAAGCCGCGACCGAGCTGATGGGGCGCGCGAATGAGCTGGACACGGCGGTCGATGAGTTGCAGGCCCGGCGGCAGCAGTTGCAGGAGCAATCGCGCCCGAGCGGCACGCCCTACGTCCAGGTGAACGTCGCCTGTCAGCCCGGTGTGCGGATTGCGTTCGGGGCGCGCCAGGCGCGCATTGGAGCGCTGCTGCACGGCCCAGTGCGGATTGAAGAGCGCAAGGTTGAGAACGCCACGGAAATTGTGGCGGTCAATTCGCGTACGGGCTCAGTGACGACTCTGCCGAGTTGCGAAATCGACGTGAGTACCCCGGCGCCGTAGCCGCCGGCTATGGCGGCCGGGACGAAAAAGTTCGCAGGAAGTGCTTATGGACTCCGAACACCGGATGGAACAATGCCCACTACAGACGCCCGTTAAACCGGACGTGAGCGCCCTGGTCAATGAGGTGCTGGGCCGGCTGGCTTACCTGATCGGCGAAGACGAGGCGCCCCCGGGTGCGGTCTTTACGGATTGGCTGCGCTTTGAAATCAACCACTGCGGTCCGACTGCCGGGACGTTGCGCTGCTGGTGTACCCGAAAATTCGCGCATCAACTGGCCGCCAACCTGCTGGGGGTCGAACCGGGGCCGGAGGAGGCCGCGGCGGCGGCCGAGGATGCCTGCCGCGAGTTCATCAACGTGCTATGCGGTCAATTGGTGACGGCCTGGTACGGCACGGGGGCGGTGTTCACCTTGACCATTCCGACCGTTTGCGGCGAGGCACATGTTCGCCCGCCGGAAAATCTGGGGGAGCAGGGCTGCCGAGTATATGTGGCGGGCGAACCGTTGTACTGCCAGTATGTGGCCGACCCGCCCGGTTGAGGCCCTGGGGTGAGCACGTGAATGAACGTCATTGAGACACTGCGGGACCTGACGGCCGAGGAGTACGAGCTCTTTCGGCAACTGGTGTACCAGCACAGTGGCATCAATCTGGGCGGGCAGAAGATGCAACTGGTGCGGGCACGGCTGGGAAAGCGGCTGCGCCAGGGGGGCTTCCGATCCTTCCGCGCCTATTACGAATACGTGCGCAAGGACGCCAGCGGCCGCGAACTGTGCGCCGTGATCGACGCCATAGCCACGAATACCACGCACCTGTTTCGCGAGAAGCAGCACTTCGACTTTCTCGGACAGGTGTTGCGCGACTGGGCGAGCGACGAGGTCTGGCGCCGCCGCCGGCACGACGTGCGCATCTGGAGCGCGGCGTGTTCCAGCGGCGAGGAACCCTACTCCATTGCGATGACGGCGCACGATGCTCTGTGCACGTACACGGGCATTGAGGTGAAGA
This sequence comes from Phycisphaerae bacterium, assembly GCA_012515775.1. Lineage (GTDB taxonomy): Bacteria > Planctomycetota > Phycisphaerae > UBA1845 > Fen-1342 > JAAYXS01. The sequence goes on along the minus strand of JAAYXS010000499.1, from coordinate 792 downwards.
TACTGGCCACCGATATTTCGACCAACGTGCTGGAGCGGGCCGAGCAAGGCACGTACGAGCAACACCGCCTGGGGACAGTGCCCGAGTCGTTTCGGCGGCGCTACTTCACAGCCGCGGGCCAGGGCCTGATGCGGGTCGTGCCGGAGCTGCGGCGGATGATCACGTTCGCGCGGCTGAATCTGATCGCGGGCAATTTCCCGTTTCGCTATCCGTTCGACCTCATTTTCTGCCGCAATGTAATGATCTACTTCGACCGCCCCACGCAGGCCACGTTGGTGAATCGCCTGGCGGAACACCTGCGGCCGGGCGGATATTTGCTGATCGGGCATTCTGAAAGCCTGAATTCGATCAGTCACCCGCTGACCTACGTTCGGCCGACCATTTATCAGAGGCGCCGATGAGGTCCGTGGAAGGCAAGCCGCCAACAAGGCAGCCAGAAGCACGGGCGTCCCGCCCCGGCGCGTGGCGCGGAGGTGCCTGCGTCGATGATCGCAACACGGCGCGCCGCGCGGAGGCTGCGGCATGAGTCCGGCGGGGCCGATCAAGGCCCTGGTGATCCAGTCGAAGCCGACGCTGTGGCGTCGTCTGGCGTACCTCCTGGCGCGGCACCCCGAAGTGCGAATCGGCAACTGGGCCGCAGACGCCTGGGAAGCCCGGCTGGCAGTCATTGAGCACCATCCGGACGTGATTCTGCTCGACGTGGGGCTTTCGGACTGGGCAACCCTGCTGCGCAGTCTGCTTCAGTATTATCCGGTGCCCGTGATTGCCATTGGGCAAAACGGACCTCAGAGC
>JAAYXS010000498.1 GCA_012515775.1 Phycisphaerae bacterium | reverse complement strand
CGGCTCTGCTCGCACAAAGCGAATTGCGGCGGGTTGGCGTCAATCCGGGGCGATACGCCCCGGCACTGCTCGCAAAGGCGAATTGGCTCGGGAACGGGGACGGCTGCTCGGGAACGGGGACGTCGGGAACGGGACGGGGCTAGTTGATGGCGTGAGGCTTCGGTCGTCCCTACGGGACTCCGCGGGCGCGGGCTGTTCGCGGTTCCCAGGATTTCGTCCTGGGCTACGGTCATGGCGTGCCTACGGCACTCAGTGCTGTTGGCGCGCGCTGCGGGGTGTGGAACGGGGAGGTGCGCGCTTGGCGTGCGACGTCGGCCACGGGGGGCCGACGCTACGGGCTGCCGGGGGAATGGTTGCCCTCGCTTGCGCTTCGGGCTCGGATCCAGTCGGTGGGCGCGGATGTCAGGTGGGCGCGGGTCAGGCGGGCGCGGTTCGCGGGCGGACGATTGCGCGCGTGGGAGGTTGTTGGCGGTAGTCCGGGGCGATACGCCCCGGCTCTGCTCGCATAAAGGCGAGTTGCGACGTGTTGGCATTATTCCGGGGCGATACGCCCCGGCGCGCGTGGCGCCGGAGACCGAGGGGTGGGCGGATGATTGCGCGGGTGGGAGGTTGTTGGCGGTAATCCGGGGCGGCACGCCCCGGCTCTGCTCGCACAAAGGCGAGTTGCGGCGGGTTGGCATCATTCCGGGGCGATACGCCCCGGCTCTGCTCGCAAAGGCGAATTGCGGCGGGTTGGCAGCATTCCGGGGCGACGCGTGGCCCGCGGCAGGCCGGCGACTTGGGTTGCTGGTTGGCATCCGCTACAATCCGCGCCGCAGTGTTACCCCGGCGTGACAGCCGCAACGCAAAACGGAGCAGCCATGGAACGTACGCTGATCATCTTCAAGCCGGACGCGATGAACCGCATGCTTGTTGGGCGGATTCTGACCCGGTTTGAGGAGAAGGGGCTGCGGATCGTGGGGCTGAAGTTGCAGCAGTCCTCGCGGGCCCAGGTGGAACAGCACTACGCCGTCCACAAGCAGCGGCCGTTCTATGCCTCGCTGGTCGAGTTCATGACGGCCGGGCCGGTGATCCTGGCGGTTCTGGAGGGGCCGGGGGCAATCGCGGTGGTGCGGAACATGCTGGGCGCCACAAATGGACGTGAGGCGGCGCCCGGCACGATCAGGGGGGATTTCGGTTTGGATAAGCGCTACAACCTTGTGCACGCCAGCGACGGCCCGGAGACGGCACGATTCGAGATAGATTTGTTCTTCAAGCCGGAAGAGTTGGTTAGCTACGCGCGCGCGCCCGACCGGTGGATTGTGAGCGAGTGAGCGTCGCCAGGTGAGTAATGGAGGCTGAATGCGAAGCAGCGCCGGGCCCGGGTCGCCTGGGAATACTCGAGTGAGCCCGGATAGCATGGGATGACCGCTGCTCAGGGATGATCCTACTATGAAGGTAAAACGGCTAGTAAATGAACCTCAGAAGGAAGTGACGCTGCCGGGTGCGGCCGGCGTCCGCATGCGCATGCTGGTCGGGCCGGCTGAGGGTGCAGGCGTGTTTCACATGCGGCACTTCGAGGTGGCGCCGGGCGGGCACACGCCGCATCACGAACATGATTACGAACACGAGGTCCTGATTCTGAAAGGCGTCTGCTCGGTCAAAGGGGCCGACGGCGACAGGGCGTGCCAGGCGGGAGACGTGGTCTGGATGCCGCCGAACGAGCGGCACCAGTTTGTGAATACCGGTCGAGAGCCGTTGGAATTCATTTGTTTGATTCCGGCTCCGAAGGAATGCACGCTGTAACAGCTTGCCACGCTGAGGCCGGCTCGGCAAAGCCTCGCCATCCCAGCCGTGGCGACAGGAGGCCGAAATGTCAGCGCTGACTCGTCGTGAGGTCATCGGGGCCACGGGCGCCGCAATCGGCGGCTTGTTGCTGGTTGATGGTCTGCCGGCTATGGCTCAGCAGGCGCCGGACACGCAGGCGGCGCCGCCGGCCGAGGGAGAAGGGCCGACCGGTCCGTACGTGCTGCCGCCGTTGCCGTACGGTTATGCGGATTTGGAGCCGTATATCGGCGCGGAGACGTTGAAACTGCACCACGACAAGCATCACGCGGCGTACGTGAAGGGGGCCAACAATGCGTTTGCGCAGCTCGAGCAGATTCGGCGCGAGGGGGGCGATGCAATCAAGCGCGTGCGCTGCGTCACTGAGGATCTGGCGTTCAACGCTTCGGGCAACATCCTGCACACGCTGTATTGGCACAGCATGAAGAAGGACGGGGGCGGGGATCCACCGGCCGGCGGCGAATTGGCCAAGATGCTGCTGCGCGACTTCGGGACGCTGGAGGCGTTCCGCGGGCAGTTCAACGCGGCCGCCGTTCAGGTGCAGGGCAGCGGCTGGGCGATACTGGCGTGGGAGCCGGTATCGCAGCGGCTGGTTGTGCTGGCGGCGGAAAAGCACGAGAACCAGACGATCTGGGGTTGTGTACCCTTGCTGGTTTTGGATGTCTGGGAACACGCCTATTACCTGCAATATCAGAACCGGCGGGCCGACTACATCAAAGCCTTTGCGGAGGTCATAGATTGGGGCGGAGTGCAGGCGCGCCTGCAACGGGCTTTGAAGAACTCGTGAGTTGAACTGACATGTACGAAACT
>JAAYXS010000497.1 GCA_012515775.1 Phycisphaerae bacterium | reverse complement strand
TTGCGATGTGCAGTTTGTAGGCGCGCTGCTCGGCGGCGTCTTGGGGTGGATTCAGTTCATTGAGGATTGCCGCGAACGCCGTGTGCAATTGGTCGGGCGGCAGGTCAAAGTGCAGCGCTTGCGCCATTTCGGCCGCAGTCGCGCCGCGCGCTCCGGCGTAGGTCATGGCCAGCGCTGTGGAGATACTGAGCGGCGAGAAGAACAGGTTACCTTCTTCCGCCCGCAGCCGGTCGTAAATGTCCAGGGCGAAAGCGGTGTTGCCTTTTACGAGTGCGGCTTCGCCGGCCGGCCGTGAGGCGGCAGTAGTAGGCTGCCCGCCGCCGAATGACAGGCGCGCGGTGGCGAGGGCGGTGAGGGCAATCGCGAGGAGAGTCAGGGAGGTGCTGAACATGTGGGGGGTCCTTTGGAGTATCTGTTGCGGTTCTTCGTTGTTAGTTATTAGTTATTAGTTGTTAGTTTTGCATTTTGTCGCTAGTCGTCAGTTTAGCAGATGCGCGGGAGTTCTTCGCCGTAGGGGCGCTGAATTATTCGGCGGCCGCCGACGCGCGTGATCAGTTCGACGAGCGGCGGTGCGGCGCCGGTGACTTCGGCAATGACGGCCGCGGATTTGCCGAGCGGATGATTGCGAAGCGCGCGGAGCGCCTGCTCCACGTGCTGCGGTGCGATTACCGCCACTACCTTTCCTTCATTGGCGACGGTCAGTGGATCGAGGCCCAGCATCTCGGCGGCATGGCGGGCGGTGCGCGAAATGGGGACCTGATCCTCGGCTACGTCGATGCTCAGGCTGGTGGCTTCGCAGATGTCGGCCAAGACGCCTGCCAGGCCGCCGCGCGTCGGATCGCGCAGAAACTTCACGTCCGCGCCGCAGTCCAACAATTGCCCGATCAAGCCGTTCAGCGGCGCCGCGTCGGTCCGCAGGGCCGACTCGAATTCGATGCCGTTTCGGACGGACATGATCGTCAGGCCGTGATCGGCGAGCGTGCCATTGATCAGAATCAGGTCGCCCGGGGCGATGCGCTTGATGTCCAGATTCACTCCCGGCCGGCGCCGGCCAACGCCCGCGGTGTTGATGAACAAGCCGTCGGCGGCGGGAGCTGCCGTCTGTGATTCCGCGGCCGGTTTTTTGCGGCGTTCGATTACTTTTGTGTCACCTGTAACGATGGTGACGCCGGCTTCGGCGGCGGTGGCGGCGATTGAAGCGAGAATCCCATCCAACACCTCGAGCGGTAGGCCCTCTTCGAGGATCAGGCCCAGGCTCAAGGCGACGGGCTCGGCGCCCATCACGGCCAGGTCGTTAACCGTGCCGGCGACTGCCAGGCGTCCGATGTCGCCGCCGGGGAATTCCAGGGGTGTTACGACGTACGAATCGGTCGTGAATACAAGATCGCCGGCCGTCCACGGCAGCACGGCCCCGTCGGTAAGTGGCGCCAGTCGCTCGTTCTTCAATGGCGGGAGGAGGTGGTCGCGAATAAGCCGGGCCATCAGCTCGCCGCCGCCCCCGTGCGCCAGGACCACATGCTCGATTTCTCTTGTGGTTGAATTCTTCATGATCTTGCGCAAGCCGAACGCGAGGCCGTCCGGCCAATAATATCGCGACGGGTGAGCACACGCCACGCGAGTCGAGGTTTCGGATGAGGTGGGTCCGGAAAATGCGGGTAAATCTTGCGGTTTTGGATTGACTTTCAGCGTGCGCGTTCACGTATACTTTGCAGGGCACGAAGCCGAGGAGCATCCAGATACCTAGTTGCAGCTTTCGTTGAGAATGGTTTAGACCTGCGTTGAGGATCGCAGGCAGCATGAACGCGCTTTTGCGGCGCGCGTGGTGGGAGTTGCAGGAGCTGGCGGGCCGGCGGAAAACAGGAGGAGAGAGGTGCCGGAGATCTCGCCGCTCCTGCATTCTTTTTTCTAGCAAACGGCATTCCGCGCGTTTGTCAGCACCGCGTTCAGACGCCTTCCGGCTGCCAGGCGCCGTAGGCGTTGGCGCGGTCTGCGAGAGCGTCCTGCAGCGCCTCGGCTTCCGCGGCCGGCAGATCGATGACGCGCGCCTCTTTGATCACGCGCGAGCCGGCGGTTTGCACTTCCAGGTTGGCCAGCTTCAGCCGCCGTTGAAACGGGCTTTGCGAAACTGAGACGAACTGCACTTTACTGTGCGGCACGACCCAGATGCGGCGAGTCCAGAC
>JAAYXS010000069.1 GCA_012515775.1 Phycisphaerae bacterium | reverse complement strand
GGAGCATGTACGCAATTTGCCGCCGCATTTCGCGAATCGGGATCGCCGGCTGGCCCAGCACCGTTTCGCCATCCGGCACGCTATTCGTCACGCCGGCTTTGGCTCCGACCGTGGCGTTGTCTCCAATCCGAATGTGGCCCACCACACCGACCTGCCCGGCCATCGTCACGTGCCGCCCGACAGTAGCCGATCCTGCTATCCCAACCTGGGCCACAAACAGGCAGTCCGGGCCAATTTGCGCGCCATGTCCGATGGCGATCAAATTACTGAACTTGGTGCCGGACCCGATCCGCGTACAACCCAGCGTGGCACGATCAATCGAGCAATTCGATCCGATTTCCACGTCATCGCCAATCTCAACCGTGCCGATTTGCGGAATCTTGATCCACTTGCCGCCCACCGGTGCGTACCCCAGACCGTCGTTACCGATCACGGTGTTGGAGTGCACCGTGACCCGGTTACCCAGCACCGTGTCCTCATATAGCACAACGTTCGGATAGAGCAGTACGTTGTGTCCGATCCGGCAGCGCGGCCCAATGTAGCAGCCGGGGTAAATGACCGCGTTATCCCCGATGGTCACGTCCTCCGCGATCGTCACGCCCGGGTGTATTTGGGCGTTCGCCCCGATCTTCGCACTGGCGGCAATGTTCGGCGAGCCCGCGTCGCGGGGCGGCGGAGAGTGCTTGCGATAGCCGTGCAGCTCGATAATGAGAATGGTGATCGCGGCGTACGGGTCGTCCACGCGAATCAGATTGAGGCCGTTGCGGGCCATGACGTCCGGCCGCACGACGACGGCCGCGGCCCGGGTAGTCGCGAGCAGCTTCTCGTATTTAGGGTTCGCCAGGAATGAGATTTCGCTCTCGCCCGCGTCCTCCAAGGTGGCGACGCCGATGATGTGGCGCGACGGGTCGCCCTCAAGCCGCGGCTGCATGCCATGGCGTTCTAGTGCGGCGCAGGCCTCGATAAGCGTCGTTTCCATTCCTCCACTCGGCTGGGGCGTGACCGCCACGTTGACACTGTTGAAGCTATTGAGCGGCATTCTACGGGTTCGGCCCCGCGGGGTCAAAAATTGCCGCCGGGCCGGTGAGCTGGCTTGGCCCCCGGCTCGGCGAAGCTTTCGGTGCCTTATCAGACCAGCCCGGCCATGTGGCGGACTGGCAAGCCCCGCAGGTACGACATGCCGCGCTCCCGGTCTACTTCGCTTTCGAAGGCACGAGGTCGAAGTCGCGCGCGAGTATCGGCGTGTCGTTGCCGACCGCGAAGAGCTTGGCAGTGAACTGTGAGCCGCCGTTGTTCCTGAGCTTCGCGACCGGTACGCGCAGCACCTCGCCGCGCTGGCCCAAACTGGGCGACCAGATGAACTCGTGCTCGGCGATGTATTCGCCGCCTTCGCGCGGCGATACCGCCATCCGGAAGCAGTTACGGTCGCAAGATTTGGGCAGCCCCCGCGTGACGACCAACAGCTCGTCGAGATCGTCCGGCACCTTCTTGAGCTGCTCGTACTCGCCCTCGTAGTACTCGCCCGCCACGACCAGGCAATCGCTTCCCAACTTGACGCGGATCGTCTGCGGAGCAAGCTTGCGGTAGAACGCGGTCGCGATTTCCTGGGCCACTTCAATCCCCAGTTGCTCCGGACTGCTGCTCGGCGGGCTGTTGAAACGGGAATCGTCCTTCTCCACCGGCGGAACCGTGTAGCTCAGCAATACGCGCCCCGTGGCCACGTCGATCACCCGTACGCTGCCGGCCACACGAGCCACGTGCCGGAACTCGATCAGCACGTCTTCCCCCACCACGCGCAGCCGGCCGTTGCGATCCACGGCGTAACGTGGGCGGCGCACCTGCTTCTGCTGCCGATCCACATCAAAGGCCGTTATGTGGCCGACCACTACCGCCTGCGCCACTTGCAGCATGCCCGCCGGGACGGAAGTGTTGGGATCGGCCACGTCGGCCAGACGCGACAGATCCTGCTCGGTCAGAATGTCTTTCAAGTCGCCGCGCGACAGCACTGTAAACGAGCCGTTCGCGGTCAGATTGTCGATGAGCAGGCTCTCGGCCTGGCGGGCGGCCTCAACCGCGTTGCGATCGCAGGCCTTGAACGGCAGGACTGCGATGCGCTGGTAGTCCTGGTACGGCCACTCGGGATGTTGAACGATGTTGGCCGAGCGGCGCTTGGTGCAGCCGCCCAGCACGAGAATGCCGACCAACACAATTAGCGCAAGAGTTCGCGCGCGCGCCATCGAAACTCCTCTAAGAGTATGTGATCGGTTTCGGTTACTGACGTATCGCCGCAATCCGCCTCAAGAGGTCTAAACGCCCGCCGCGGCTTGAACGGCTATCTGGATGATCGCGCCTATCACCCCGGTGATCGTGCTCTCAACAATGGCCGCTTGCTGAATATCCGTCAAAGGGCAACCGGCAAGCGCCAAGCCGGTCAGAGCGGCCAAGCCTGTCAACAAACGCCCGCGGGTCCGGGTCTTAATCATGGCTTCTTCCTTGCGCGAATACTTATTTGGTCCACGAAGGCGGCATTATAACCGGTTCAGGGGCTTGTGCGAGCCGGGGCCGTTTGGGGTCCGCCTGGCCCGCGCGACAGGAGCACCTCGAGACGGCTGACGGTTATCACGTCCGCGCCAAAGGCCTCATCCGTACGTTTATCGCCGGCCACGCCGACGTACAGGCCGAGGTACTCGGCCGGTTTAATGTCGCTGCCGAGTGGAAATTCCAGGTATGCGACTACCGCACGCGTTATCGGATCTATCAGCCGGTAGGGCGGGCTCACACCTCCCCGAAGTGCGAAGCTCTCAAGCAACTGCCCGCGGGCTATGAGCTCCGACGGGCTGTCAGCACGCTCGCGCACCTTGCGGATCTGCTCCATTTCACGCTCGAACTGGGCTTGGTTGCGTTGCCCCGCGCCGGCCACTTGCCGCATGGCGCGCAGCGCCGCCTGATCGGCAATCCGCTCTTCGAGCCGGCTGATCCAGCGCTGCGCCAGAAGCGCCACGGCCGGGTCGGTGCGCTGCTCGGCTATGGGGCGCAGTTCGGCAATCGATTTTGTCCACGATTGCTCGAGCGCGTCTTTGCGGCCCTCGGCCTCGATAGCGGCCTCAACCAGCGCCAGGCGTTGGCCCCACGGACCGCTCAGGTCCGGGCCTTCGGCTGGGCGGGTGGCCGCGACAGCACCGTCGGCGCGCGGCGCTCGCACAGCCTTCGCCTGCAAAGCGGCCGCCACTTCCGGCGTTATCCTTTCGACACAGTCGTCCGCGACGTAGAAGAACACGCCGTCCGGCGGCACGATTTTCAACCACTCACCGCGGCGGCCCAGGATGTTCACCTTGGCGCCGCGCGGCAGCAGCTTCTGGACCTCAGTCTGCATCGGATCGACCTCGCTAAGCTCGCTGCCGACGCGCACGCGCAGGGCGCCGCTGGAGGTCGAGACGATCCCCTCGGTTTCGCTAGTCTGATCCACGTAACGCCCCGAAACGAACGAAAACACGCCCTCGGGAGCGTACACGCGGTGCCAGCCGTACTCCATTCCGACCGCTTGGAGAACCTGGTCGCGCTCCAGGCGGGCGACCGGCAGGCTGTTGCGATCGGCCCGGCTGCGCAGATTCACCTGATCGCCCGAGACGCGCAGCCAATACGACGCCGTCTGGGAAACGGCCGCCGGCGCACTGCTCGCGCTGACTGGCGCGCTGCTCGGCGACGCTTCCTGCGCGAATGCGCTGCCTTCGATAAGCACCGCCGCCGCAAGGCATCCGGAAATCAACCTCACCCAAACGCCTAGTTGATCGCGCGCTTGCGCTTGCATGAAATGCTCCTCATCCGAAAAGCCTGCTCAAGCGCGGATTATGACTGCAAACGCCGTCTGCGTCAGCACCCCCAATGCCAACCCAAGGTGCCCAACGGGCTGTCTGCAGCTTTTTTGAAGCGCGCCGCCGGCGGCGGTTACGACGTGTGACGCCCGATCGTCTAGCTTGTCGGCGGCCGGGGATCCCAGACTTGCAGAAGGCTATCCAGGTCTGTTTCTGCGCCGTCAATTTCGAGGGTCCAGTTCCCGGCTGCGTCGTGGCAGTACAGGCCGTCCCGTGTGTACCAATTCGGCAGCCCGATGAGGGTCTGCCATTTGCCCGCATCGCCGCGGTAGGCCGGCATTTGGAAGAGGTCCAGGCCGGC
>JAAYXS010000496.1 GCA_012515775.1 Phycisphaerae bacterium | reverse complement strand
GCCCGCGGGCTGTATTTGCAATTTCGCCACGATCCCCACGTGGATCCGGTCCGCCGCCGGCTCACGTTGCTAGTGCCTGACCTGCCCCAGATTATCGCCCGGCTCAACGAACGCGGCTGGCCGTTCGAACACTACCACGGCTTCGGCGCCGCCGAAGAATGGCTCGTTCTGGCCGACCCGGTTGGCCACCTGATCGAAGTTCGCGCATCGCACCGTTCGCTGTAGCGCCAAGCGCCGGCCGCACCAGCGCCCTGCCGAGCCGCGGCCTTTACGCCGGGATGCGCGCGATGCCGCGGGCGGAATTTTACTCTTTGCATGGGGCAATCGCCCTGCATTCTTCCGCCCTCAGGGGCCCGGGGACCGTTCTGGTCGTTTTGTTGGCGGTCTGGCACATAGTGTGTATGCTGTGGGCTGGATTGGTTTGCCCTCGTTTTGCAGGAGTCCAGCGATGTTCGGCGGCGAAGACGTTCAGATCACTCCCGGAATGCAGCGTTACATCGACCTCAACAACGCCTACCTCGCCAAGCGCGATAAGTACATCCGCGAAGTGGTCAAAAACTGGAAGTTCGACACCATCGCCGTCCACGGCCTGTACACCGTCCAGGACGCCATTGAGGACTACCAGGGTGCGATAATCGAGCCCATCTTCATGAGCAGCTCGCAGGCTTACCGCGATTCCGACGAGATGGCCGCCGCCCTGGCCTACCTCATCCCCACTTGGTGCTACTCGCGCATCGCCAACCCCTCCACTTACTATTACGAGTGGACCCTGGCCCTGCTCGAAGGCTATGGCTTTGACGGCGAAACCTCCTGCTGTTCAACCTCCTCCGGCATGGCTGCGATCATGACCGCCGTTCAGCCGTTCCTGGTGCACAAGCGCCGCCACGTTCACGAGGCCCGCAACTTCGTGGCCGTGGCCCAGTGCTACGGTGGGACTTTCCAACAATTCAGTGTCCGCCTGATGGAAGAGCGCGACATCGAATGCCGCTGGGTCCAGAACCCGGAGAACATCGACGAATGGGCGTCCAAGATCGACAAGAACACGCGCTTCCTGTACGGCGAGCTGCCCAGCAACCCGGGCCAGAGCTTCTTTGACATCGCCGCCGTGGCCGACCTGGCCCACAGCCACAACCTGCCGCTCATCTGCGATTCGACCGTCGCGACGCCGGCGCTGCTGCGGCCGCTGTGCCACGGCGCCGACATCGTCGTGCAGTCGGCCACGAAATCGATTACCTCCAGCGGCTTCGGCGTGTGCGGCGCGCTGATCGCCCGCAAGAACCTGGTGACCAACATCGACAACGAAGACCTCAAGAAGGACTTCGCGCTGTACGTCAAATACCTGCCCAACCGCGACTACGGCCCGAACCTGCACCCCATGCAGGCCATCATGACTTTGAATGACGTGCGCACGCTGCGCTCCAAGATGGACCTGCTCAGCCGCAACACGATGAAAGTGGCCCAGTTCCTCAGCAAGCATCCGCAGGTTGAGAGCGTGCAGTACCTGGGTCTGCCGGAGCATCCGCTACACGAGCTGGCCAGCAAGTACATGTGGCTGGTGGACGCCGAGTACGACGAACAGTACGGCAAACCGGTGAACCGTTACGGCCACCTGATGTCCTTCTGCGTGAAGGGCGGCCCCGAAGCGGCGCGCAAATTCTTCGACGGGCTGCAGCGCATCTGGCGCGCCACGGACTTGGGCCGCATCAAGAGCGTGGCCACTATTCCCGCCATCAGCACGCACCAGCAGCAGGGCGAAGCGGGCCGCAAGCTGGCCAACATCCCGCCGAACCTGGTGCGTCTGTGCGTAGGCGGCGAGCACCCCGACGACATCATCGCAGACCTGGATCAGGCGCTATCGAAGCTCCAGACAAAGGCCGCGGTCCCGGCCCGAGCGCACGGCTGATTGCGGGACGTCCGCACCGAGCTGG
>JAAYXS010000495.1 GCA_012515775.1 Phycisphaerae bacterium | reverse complement strand
GGTTCTTCCTCATCACTTTTGCCGCTTGTTAGTTGTACGGACGTAGGCAAGCGAATGGTTTCTTCGGCCGGGATAATCGCGTTAACCGGCGGAACGCCGTTCGAGTTCTCGGACGCCTCCCGCGGCACCTGCGGCTCTGGACAGCCGCTCAGCACCGTGATACACAGAAGGATTGTTATCGCGATGAGCGAGAAGATTGGCGAGTTGGGTTTGGTGAAATTCATGTGCGGATTCCTCCAGGGCTTGGGCTTCCTTCCGGCCGACGGCCCGGGGTGCGGCGGTCCGCAGCCAATCCACCAAAAGCTAGTCTATGCGCCTGCGCGATGGACGGCCGCGGCCTGGCGCCGCGCGCTCGCCGGCAATGCGGCCGCCGGCGGCAAATGCGCCGTCAGAACTTGCATGACTGGCCGACGAGGGAATTCTCAATGAGCACGATCCGTCCGTTTACTGCGATCAGGTATACGACTCGTCCGCGAAATCGCGATATTTCGACACGCCTCTCGCCGCCCTACGACGTGCTTGATCAGGCCGACAAAGACCGCTTCCTCGCGGCTGATCCGAAAAATTTCGTCGCGATTGATCTGCCACACACGCCCCCCAAGTCGGCCGGCCCGCCGGAAGTGTACGAAAACTCGCGCCGCACCATGAGTTGGTGGCTGGCCGAGGGCACGCTGACCCGCGACGAGCTTCCAATGATTTACGTCTATCACCAGAAATTCCGCTACGGTGATAAGGCCTATACGCGCAAGATGTTCTTCGCACGCCTCAGGCTCGAGCCCTTCGGTACCGGCACGGTGTTCCCCCACGAACACACCTTCGGCGGCCCCAAGGAAGACCGCCTGTGCCTGACAAAAGCCTGCTCGGCCAACCTGAGCCCGATCTTCGGCCTGTACGAGGACGCGCGGAACGAGGTCAGCCGCCTGCTGGAATCGAAGCTGCCCGCCGAGCCGATCGCAACCGGCAAGCTGGACGGCGTCGAGAACTACATGTGGGGCGTCAGCGCACGTGAGGCAATCGACGAGGCTATCCGGCTCATGGCGCCGCGGCCCATCTATATCGCCGACGGGCACCACCGCTACGGCACGGGCATGCTGCACCGCGATTGGCTCATCGGCGAGCGCGGCGAATTGCCGCCGGAGCACCCGGCCAACTTCGTCTTGTGCGTGTTCTGCGCGATGGAAGACCCAGGGTTGCTGATCCTCCCGACGCACCGCGTCCTGAGCGGCGTGGTCGTCAAGGCGGCGATGTTGCAATCCGATCCGCAGCTTGAAGTGCGCCAACTGAACGTGTCGGGCGCCGAGGCCGTGATTACGGCGCTGCGCAACTCAGGCCCCCAGGCCGTGGCCTTCCATAGTCCCGCGGAAAACGGCTACTTCATGGTGCGTCCGAAGAACCCGGACCTGCTCGACAAACTGGAGCCGGACCACAGCCCGGCCTGGCGCCGCCTCGGGCTGGCGTTCCTGCACGCGTACCTGCTGAACAAGGTGATTACGCCGCAGCTCTGCGGCGGAAGCGAGCTGGCCGTGCAGTACATCAAGTCGGCGGATGAGGCTGTCGCCGCGGCCGATCAGAGCCAGGGCACGGTCTTCCTGCCGCAGCCGAACACCATGGAAGAGCTGCGCAGCGTGTGCGGTGCGGGCGATCTGATGCCGCACAAGAGCACGTACTTCTATCCGAAGCTGGCCAGCGGCCTGGTTATCAACCCGCTGGATGAGTAGCACCGGCCCGAGGCCGGCGTTTCGGCATTCGTTTTCACTGTCGGCGCCGGCCGGCCGCTAAGCGTAGCGGCCTCGCCGGATTTGGCATTGGCAGCCGGCCCACGCTCCTATGCGTGTGGCCGGCTGCGTGACTATTTGTCCATCGGCTTGCGCAGCAAACGCGAATAAAAGAACACTACCACCGCCACCACGACGCCCAACGACGACAGCATGAACACCCACCCGCCGGCCGTCAGGCCACTGCCCGCGAGAATCATTTCTTGCCCTCCGCGGCGACGTCTGCGCACACCTCAATGGCAACTCGATTCGGCCCCCAACGCCGGTCCGCCAAGTGTGCCATAAAGAGATAGAAAGCCAACAACAACCCTATCAGGCCCACGGCCAGCGCGGGTACGCCGCCCTGACCGATGGAGCGCAAATGGCCACCCATGTAGAAGTAGCACCACATGCCTAACACGATCAGCAAGAGCGCCGGCGTGACAAAACGCATGACGTACTTATACATCCAGGCCGGAGGGCGCATTGCAGCCCCGTCCAGCGCTACCTGGTAGCCGCGCCGCGCCCCGAGCACCCACGCCAGAACGATCACCTCCAGCGTGCCGAACACCAGGATGCCCACTTCCGCCGACCAGAAGTCGAGCGTGCTCAAGGCCGCCAAATTCTTGCTGAACCAGATGACGAACAGGTTCCCCAGCAAAGTCACGACGGCCAGGATCGTAACCGACGTGCGCCGGGTCACGTTCAGCGCTTCCTCGAGAAAGGCGATCACCGGCTGCAGCAGCGATACCGAACTGGTGATCGCCGCCAGGAACAGCATGAAAAACCATAAAAAGCCGAACAGCCGGCCGCCCGGCATATTCTGAAACACGATCGGCAGCGTATTGAACGCCAGGCCGAAGGTCCCCTTTGACGCTCCGACGACCCCCAGGAATATGAACGCCGCCGGAAGGGTGATCAGTCCGCCCAGGCAGACCTCGAAGAACTCGTTCGTCGAGATGGCCGTCGTGGACGTAAGCACGATGTCCTCTTTCGGCCTGATATAACTGGCGTAGGTGACGATCACGCCGAACCCGACCGACAACGTGAAAAACACCTGCCCCGCGGCGGCCAGCCACACCTTCGGGTCTGTTAAAGCCTGCAGCGCCGACTGGCCTTCGTGTACCGGCTTGGGATTCCACATGAAACCGAGCCCATCCAGCACGCTGCGCGTCTCGCCCGCCTCGTGAACCGCCGGCAAAGTCAGCACGCGGATCAGCACGAAGATCGCGCACACGGCCATGATCGGCATGGCCAGGTTGCAGAACTTTTCGATGCCCTTCGAGATGCCGCGGTAAATCAGCCAGAAGTTCACCGCAACTACGATCAGCCAGAAGTACACGCTGGTGTGCACGGTGCCATTGAACATGACGCCGTCAAAATTATCGCCCGCGAAGCCGCTGAAGACTTCCGCGCTTCTCTTGGCATACTCGGCCGGGTCGCTTCCCAAATCGATCGTCCCGCACAGGTATGACCAGGCATATCCCAGGCACCAGGATTCGATGACGACGTAGTACAGGTACACGACCGTGGGCATCAGCAGCCCCAACGCGCCGGCGTAGCGCCAGGCGCGGTGTCCGCCCAGGTGCCCGAGAATCGCCGAACACGAGTGCAGCCCCAGGCGACCGCCCGCCTTGCCCATGGTCCATTCGGCCCAGCAGATCGGGATGCCCAGCAGCAGCAGAGCGCAGAAATACGGGATCATGAATACCCCGCCCCCGTTGGCCGCCGCCGTGGCCGGAAACCGCAGAAAGTTCCCCAGGCCGACCGCCGAGCCGGCCACCGCCATAATCACGCCGATGCGCGTCCCCCACTGTTCCGTCGGGCGGGCCATATGCCGGTGTTCTCCTCTTTACTGCCGGTGCAGACCGGGTGCGAACGTCTGTTCCGCGGACTCGCCTGCCAGGGCGACCGATGCGGGCTGCCGCGCGGACCGCCGGGCCGCTCCGCGCGGAACGTCGGCCGCTCGGCGGTTCTACTCAGGCAGGCCGGATTCTAAGCCCTAATGCGCGCCGAAAACAACGCCGCGTCCGGCCCGCGCGCTCCGTCGCCTGCGTCCCACGGCACGCCTGATGACTGGAGCTTGCGGTGAGCGGAATTCCGTCGGAGGGAATTCCCACAGACAGGGTGCGAGACAGATTCACGCACCAGCGGGCGCAGGCAGGTTGCGGAGCGCACGGAGGCTCCTCGTTTCTTCCGAGCCTCCAGTGTCCGCGTGCGGCGGCTCCGCGCGGCGGTGCTACCCCAGGTGATCAAGCGGTCTGATAAAAAGGCGTGTGGGATCGGGCCTTGGGGGCAGGTGATCTGATGCTCATGGTTTTTGTGCACTCGATTTTGATAACCTGAGGCGCCGCTGCGCGGGGAGAGGTGATAGGTGACAGGCGAGCAGGTGAGAAAACGCGGAGAGAGATGATAGGTGACAGGTGATGAGGGGGCACGTTTCGAATGTCGCATAGTGGGTTGCCTTTCTGCGCGCGGGGCGCGGTTTCTGCTAGAGATTCTATGAAGCTATCAGCTCTCAGCTATCGGCTTTCAGCCAGAG
>JAAYXS010000494.1 GCA_012515775.1 Phycisphaerae bacterium | reverse complement strand
GTAGTTTCACTAGCTGTGGCCCAAAGCGGGCTGCCGCCCGATCGGTACGTCCGTTACCGGATTCATTCCGACCCGACGAACACCGAGAGCGCTGTGGTCTGGGACATCATCCTACAGTTGGTGGCCACACAGCGCAATGAACAGCAAGTCGGCTGGGAAGTGGAAACTATAACCTTCCATCACCTGACGTCCGAGAACGACCCGGTCTCATGGTCCAACGTTGCCCCGCCGGTCAACACACCGGACGGGCTGTGGTGGGTGGAACACCTCGATGCCGACCAGCCGCAGACCGATGAATTCATGCAACCGCCGTTGATAACAGGCGTCGGTCAACCGCTAAGTCCGGGACACGGACAGTTGACCTACAGCGTCGCGGGCGCGACCGATCTGCTCCCGGGACCATATGATCACACCGCCGCGCTGAGTTATAGCTTCTGGGCTGACGATCCGCCCAGCTCGGGCGGAGGAGCAGGAGGAGGAGGCGGAGGCGGAGGAGGATCAGAAGGTGACAACGAGCCTGCGGAGGGAGACAGCTCCCCCGGCGCTCCGCCGACGTGATTCGTCGCGTGCTGACGCGTTCCAGTTCGCTAATCCTCGGAAGAGGCCTGGCTTGCAGCGCGCTGCGCCACCCTTTTGGCCAAAAGGTCGCGATTGGCTTGAATTACCTGCAACTCGGGAACCAGCCAACCGTGGGAGACGCCGCGCGCCTGCAGGTTCCGTAATTCGGCTTCGACCTCGTCCAGCATGGCGGCTCCCGCGGCGTCCGCCTCCGGCGCGTCGAACGTGAGGTACCACGTAGCAAACCTAGACTTGGAAAAAATAAACTCAAGCTCCCGCTCGACCTCGTCTGGTCGGGCAAGATAGAGCCTTTGGCGTATGTCGTAGGACTTCTTGTACCAGTGCCAGGCCTCTGGCATTTGACGCAACTTGCGGCACGCCCTGCCGATTTGCTCATATGCGCGGGCCAGTTCAGACTGGCTGTTCGCGTCGTCCACGTCTGAGGCGCATGCGGACTCCCTGATAGCAATGGCTTGGTGTAGCTCAGATTTCGCCTCTTCGAACTGATTCTGAGCTATGCGAAGCCGCCCATAATTGAAGTGCATCCAAGCGCGCAGGTTAGTCCAGTCACGACTGTCCGCTTGATCTAGAAGGAGTGCACGCGTCTTCTCCAAATACGCTTCCGCCCCAGTCAAATCGTTTGCATCGAGACACACTCGGGAGAGTCGGTCGTAAACCGCGGTTAGATCTTGCCGCCAATCCCCGATGGTCGGATCTACCGTCAGCAGATACTCACCAGCCTCCGCCGCTTTTTCCAGTACCTGTTGCGCCTCCGTCCGTCCAGCGCGCGTGTTGAGCAGCACTCCCCCGAGCCGCAGATATACGCGCAGCATCATATGACGCCGATTGACGTCCACTGGGCGCGCGGCGCTGAGCCAGTTCCGGATCTCTGCACATTCGCGCAGCGCCTCCACAGCATCGCTCTGCCGGCCCATGCTGATAGCTGCGTCGCTGTACCGTTCGTACGCCAACGCCAGCAGCGCCTGTCCTGCCTCGGTTTGCAGGAGGCCGGAATGCGCGCGAACCAGGCTCAGGGCGGCTTCGGCCTCGGCCAGCGCGGGCCCAAACTCGTTGCGACGCCAAAGATGGTGACTGAGCTCGATCCGCGCCTCGGCCAGGACCGAAGCGAATTCGACCGTGCCGGGGAGAGCTTCCAGTAACTTCTCTTCAATCAGAATCGCTTGGCGGTAGTGCTCCCGCGGATAATAGCCCACCTCGCCCAGCTTGAAGTGCCCCCGGGCAGCGTCGTGAGCGAATCCCAAGTTCGCAGGGGCGGCGGCGTATTGTTCCTGCGCAATACGCAAGAACGTCTCATAATGCTCAATGGCCTTCTCGTACTCCCGGCGAGCCCGGAAGATGTCACCCTGCCGTTCGTACAACTTGGCCGTCACGTCCGTGAGCGTCTGGTCAGAGGCCGCCAGCGCTTCAAGCGCCGGCAACTCGTTCGCTACCACGTTCAAAAGGTTGTCGCTCACCTCGGTACCGCCCGCCAGCGGCCGAATCGATTCGTCTATGTCTGTTACCACCTTGTCAAATATGGAATGCGCAACGCGGAAACCTTCCCGAGCCTTGTCACGCTGCACCCGCGCCTCCAGCCACAAGCCGGTGGCGACTGCGGCGCTCACACTCAATGTCAGCAGCACGACTGCAGTCGCCCCGAATAACCCTCGGTGACGCCGTACCGTCTTGCGCAAGATGTAAAGGCTGTGGTTGGCCCGCGCCGACACCGCCTCGCCCTTCAGGTAACGCTCCAAGTCCTCCGCCAGAGCCGCTGCGGACTGGTATCGCTGCTCCTTGTCCTTGGCCATCGCCTTGCAGATGATCATCTCCAAGTCACGCGACAGCTCGCGCCACCGTCCGTCCGGATCAGCCCGCTGCGCCGT
>JAAYXS010000068.1 GCA_012515775.1 Phycisphaerae bacterium | reverse complement strand
GGCCTCCGCGTTATTGGGCGACAACTTGCCGCGCATGCGGTAACTGGGTCCTGGGATCAGGAATACATGGCTGAAATGCAGGAGCCGGTCGAGGATCGCCGCCGCGATCATCTCGTCGTCGCCGAACAGGCGGCCCCAGTTGTCGAAGGGCACATTGGTGGTCAAGACCAATGACACCCGGGTGTACAAATGGTTGACCATCTGGAAGAACAGATTGGCCCGGCGGGCGTCCATCGGCGTGTAGCCAAGCTCGTCGATCAGCAGCAGATCCAGGCGGCCCAGGGCTTGCGTCAGCTTGCCGAGCGTGTGCGTGGCGTCGGCCGCGACGAGCTGCTCCAACAAGGCTAATGCCTGGCAGCACAACACACGTTTGCGGGCCTGACAGCCGCGCAGCGCCAATGCGCTGGCCAGATGCGTTTTCCCGGTGCCCGGGCGGCCCACGAACACGATGTTCTCGGCGCGGGCCAGGAAACCCAGTTCCGCTAACTCGCGGATGCGGGCGGCGGGCAGCGCGGGCTGGAAGCTGAAGTCGAAGCCTTCAATGGTGCGGACCATGGGCAAACGGGCCTTGGCAATGCGGGCATTGATGGAGCGATCCACCTTGCTGGCCAGTTCCTCCTCGGTCAGGCGCGCGAGGTACGCGGTGTAGCTCATTTGGGTCTTGGCGGCCTTCTGAGCTTCTTCCTCGAAGACCTGGGCCATCGTGCGCAGGCCCAACCGTTTCAGCTGCGTGCGCAGCAGTTCCAGGTCGGTCATTGGGCCGCCTCCAGAATGTTCTGATAGACCCGCAGATCGGCCGTCAAACGTGCGGCGTGCAGTGGCTGCGCCGGGCTCACGGCGACAGGCGCGCTGAGCGCTTCCGTGTAGCCTACCAGGCTGCGGATGAAGTGCTGCGAGTAGGTGTTGTATTCCTCGGCGCGGGCCAAGGCGCAGCGCAGCGCCGTTTCCGGGTAAATCTCGGCCAGCGCCAGGATCGCGCGCAGATGGCTCAGGGCGTTGTTGGGGTGCTGCGTGCGTAGACCGGTGAGAAAGTCGTCCAGGTCGGGAAAACGTTGGCGGAAGGCCTGCTCGGCCACCAGCCAGGTGCGTGGCGCATCCTGCCGCAGGCCCGCATAGTGCGCCGGATCGAGCACCGTCAGCCCGCGTTGGGCGGCGAAGCGATGGCGGGCGATCTCCACGCCTTGCAGGTTGCGAATGGCCAACTGGCTGCCTTGTGACGGACGGAGCCAGACTTTCTGGCGGGCATACTGCCAGGGTACGCTGTAACGGCTGCCGGCAAACGGCACCAGGCAATCGTAGCTGACCGTGCGCAGGATTTCGTGGCTGCCGACAAAGGGTTGTTCCGGCAGCGGCGTGAGCACCGGCCGTTCGGCCGCAAAGAGATCCAGGGGCCGCTGGCGCGTCGTGGCGTGCACGACCAGGTCGAGCTCGTCGGTCACGAACGCGGCCAACGCACGGCCGAAAGCGTCGAAGTCCGGCCAGGCGTGGCCCTTGATGAAGTGCTCTTCGAGGTAGAAGAAGGGCCGCTCGATCTTGCCCTTCGTCTGCGGCCGGCCCGGCTGGCACGCCACCGGCTCAATGCGGTAGTGACCGCACAATTCCAGAAAATGGTTGTTCCAGGTGAAGCGGGCGGGGTCGGCCGCGGTCACCAAGGACCGGTCGTTGTCGACCAGCAGACGCAGCGGCGCACCGCCGAAGTAGCGCAGGCCCGCCTCCAGCGCCTCGTAGATCGACGGCTGCGTGGCGTCCAGGCTCGGCCAGTAGAACTTGCGGCGGCTGTAGCCCAGAATCAGCCCGAACACCACGACCTTGGTCGGCACGTCGCCCAGCATGACGGTGTAGAACGACCAGTCGAACTGAGCCTGCTCGCCGGGGCCGGTCTCGTAACGCTCGGTGACGCGCTTGTTCGCCGCCTGCTTGATGCCGCGCAAGTACGCATAGACCGGCGTCGTGCCGCCGTCATAGCCCAGCAGGCGCAACTCGCGGATGATGCGCGAACCGATGAAATGCTGCTCGATCGCCATGTTCTCGATCTGCTTGAGAAAGGGTGTCAGCTTAGGATTCGGCCGCGGCGGCCGCGTGTAGTGGGGCGGGGTTTCCGCATCGAGAGCCGCACGGACGGTGTTGCGCGACACCCCCAATTCCTTGGCAATGCCGCGAATGGATTTGCCTTGCGCGCTCAGGTAGCGAATGGTCGTCCAGGCTTCCACGGTGATCATCTCCTGCGGTCTCCTTGCTGCGGTCTCACAGCAAGGATGATGGTCTCCGTGGGGTGGGTCAACTTTCAGACGTAAAGTGGGTCAGTTTTCAGACGTAATCTACATGTTGGACGGAATATACCACCACAACTTGCATACGACAAGGCCGTCGGCATCGGTTCAGTACCCAAAATCGCATGGTGCACAGTAGCTCCGCATCTCCGCGGTCGTTCTGGTCAAGGATTTGCCTTTGACGCGGTGTTACTGATACGCCAGGGAAAACACGGTGTCCTTGAGCCATCGGCTG
>JAAYXS010000493.1 GCA_012515775.1 Phycisphaerae bacterium | reverse complement strand
TGGCCTGGGGCGCGCAGGCCATCATCACGCAGTCCTTGCTGCTGCGCGAAGCCATGGTGCTCATGTACGGCACCGAGTTCGCCTGGGGCGTGGTGTTGTTCGCCTGGCTGGTGGGGATCGCGCTCGGGGCGGCAGTCGGCGGTCGATTGGCCGGCGCGTTGGTACGACGCGGGAGCGTTCCCGGCGGCCTCGCGGGCGTGTTGCTGGCACTGAGCTTGGCGGGAGTGCTTGAATTGTGGGTATTCCGCGGGGCGCGGGCCTGGTTGGGCGTGGCGCCGGGTGAGCTGTTGCCGCTGGGGCGCACGGTCGTTGCGGCGCTTGCGTTCGTCTCGCCGGTCAGCGCCCTGGTCGGGTTGGCCTTTCCGTTGGCCTGCGCCGTTACTTTAAACGCGGCGCCGGCGACCCATGCCGACACTCGTAGAGCTGACGCGCACCGTCCGGCCCTCTCTTTTGCCCACGTCTATGCCATCGAATCGGCCGGCAGCCTGATCGGCGGGGCGGCCTTCAGCTTTTGGGCCGTGGAGCGCCTGGCCCCCATTCAGATCGTCCTGTTGTGTGGCGCCGCCACGGCCGTGTGTTCGGCCGGCTTTTTGATGGTGCAGCCCGGCCGAGCCTCGGGCCCCAGCCGCCGATGGCGCCGATTGCCGCCGACGGCCGCGGCGCTCGCCGGACTCTCGGCCATCGCGATTATGGCAGCGCTGTTTGGCCGCGGGCCGCTTGACGGCTGGCTGACTGCCCGGCGCTGGAACCAGCTTGCTCCGGACTACGAGTTGGTCGCGGCGAGCGAGACAAAATATCAGAACCTGGCGCTCGGCCGGCGCGCTGGCCAATTCTCGCTGTTTTGCGATGGCCACTTCGCGTCAGATTTTCCAGACCCATACACCTGGGCGCCGCTGGCGCACTTCTGGATGTGTCAGCATCCGCAGCCGCGGCGTGTGCTCGTTTTGGGGGGCGGCACGGACGGCCTGCTGAGCGAGATTCTGCTGCATCCGGTCGAGCGGGTGGATTGCATTTATCCGGACCCGCGAGAACTTGAGCTCGTACAGCCGTTCCTGCCGGCGGCCGACCGCGACGCCCTCGCGGACCCGCGCGTGACGATACACGCCATCGACGCTCGGCATTTCGTCAAGACGCAGCGGGCCCGGTTTGACCTCGTGGTGGCTCGGCCGCCGGAGCCGACATCAGCGCTGCGCGCCCGTTTTTACACGGATGAGTTTTACGCCGAGTTGCGCCGCGCGATGACCCCGGAAGCCGTGCTTTGTCTGACCGCCGCGGCCGCGCCGACGCAGTTGTCCGAGCTTTCGCGACAATACTTGGGCTCCATACGCGAAACGCTGCGGCGGCACTTTCCCGACGTGGTAATCGGTTGGGGCGACCCGGCCCACGTGTTGGCTGCGACCGTGCCGGGGCTGATTACCATTGACCCGGCCGAGATGAGCAGGCGATTTGCGCATCGCAGCGTCAAGTCCCCGACTTTTGATCCGGCATGGTTCGCCGGGGCCACGGACTGGCTCGACCCCGAAAAGGTCGCGCAGCGCGCCGCCAGCCTGGACGCGGCCGAAGGCGTTACAGCAAGCACTGATCTGAAGCCCTCGATTTACCTGCAACGCTTGGCGCTGTGGGAAGCCGCGGCCGGCGCAGGCGCCGCCCGGCGTGACTTCGTGGACACCGCCTCCAATTCCTGGCTGAGCAAGTGGTGCGCGGCCGGCGTGTTCGCACAGTTGAAGTCGCTGCGCCTGACGCACCTGATCAGCCTCCTGGCCGGCGCCGTCGCCCTCACGCTCCTCATCTGCCGATTGCGACAAGGGCCGCGCACCGGCTGGGCGGCCGGGGCGATCGCGGTATCGGTGGCAACTACCGGCCTGGCCACCATGGCCCTCAGCATCCTGTGGCTATTCGCGTTTCAGAACCTGTACGGCTACGTGTACCAACGCATCGGCTGGATAATCGCACTGTTCATGGCCGGACTGGTGCTGGGTTGCATGCTATCTGGCCATGGCCGATTGCGCTTGAGAGCGCGGCTGCTCCGGTTAGACGTTCTCTTGGCTGTCCTTGCCGCCTCGATTCCCTTTGTCTGGCAAGCGTTGGCGAGACTGCAAAGTGGTCCAGGCAGTTTTGGGGTGGTCGAAGGCTGCATATCCACAATGGTAGTTATGACGGGGCTGTTAGGCGGGGCCGCGTTTGGCGTGGCTGGTCGTTGGCAGTTCGAGATGACCGGCGCGGCGGGCGCGGCCGCGGCAAGAGTGGTCAGTGCCGACCACGTGGGCGCGTGCCTCGGGGCGCTGCTTTGCGGCATAGTGCTGGTACCGGTCTGGGGCGTCGCAATCACGGCGTTCTTGCTGGTAGGCATCAAAGTGCTTTCAGCGCTGCTGCTGTGGTTTCTTGGGCGCTCCTATGTGGACGCGGCTTTCCAAATCTGAGAACGTGGCGAGGCATGACAGCCGGAGTCTTTAGGTGGCGATTTTCCGCCACCCTGGTTGGGCAGTTATGCCAAGGTTTTGCTGCACCGTAGGTGCCCGGTTCATAGACAGCGTCGGTCGCCAATCAAATTGTGGACACTTCCCGTACTGATCGTCCTTTCTCTGCGGATGGCCTGTTGACAGCCCGTGTCCATCGCGTATACTTGGGAAAGTTTCGTCAGGCGCGCGACAGTTGTAGCGATTATCGCGCCTGCGAGTAACCGCACAACAAGCGTACACCGTTCATGCGGTTTGGACGGTGGAGTGGAAGCAAGGTCAGATCTTCAAGGAGACTTCTGTGCGAAAGCGGATGATTGCTTTGATGTTGGTGGCGTCCGCCGCCACCCTGTTCAACGGCTGCTTCGGTAGTCTGCAGCGCAACATTTGGGTCGGCTTTGGTGAGTCGATCGGCGCCGTCCCGGCCAGTTTCCTGGTCAACTTTCTGGCGAACACTTTCGGGATTGACGTACAGGCGTAAAACGTTGTGACGCCTGCGCAGGGTGTGGCGTTGCCCGGCTTTGTTTCCGGCGCGACAGTTCAGGCCTGGCGCAGGTCGTCACGTTTTTAGCCTTAACGCAAGGCGCAAAGCAGGCTTTGCGTGCCGTCTGACAGACGGCGTGGATGCAAGATCAGGTCTTGAAGGAGGCTTCTGTGCGAAAGCGAATTAGTATGATGCTGTTGGCCTCGCTGACGACGGTCATCGCCAGCGGTTGCTGCGCCAGTCTCGGACGCAACATCTGGGTCGGCTTTGGTGAGTCGATCGGCGCCGTCCCGGCCGGTTTCCTGGTCAACTTCCTGGCCAACACTTTTGGGATTGACGTACAGGCGTAAGACGTTGTGACGCTTGCGCAGGTGTGGCGTTGCCCGGCGTTGTCCGGGCACAGCAAACGAGGCCCGCGCAAGGTCGTAACGCAGTTCGAAGCTGAATTGTGCCCGTGCCCCGCGCGGGCACGGTTTTTTTTCGGACTGTCGGACTCGCGTCAGTGTGATGCCGGGCCCATCAGTTCTAGCGGCTGCTAGAACACGCGGGAGAGTACCAAAATCCGGTGGTGGCCGTCGGGAGGCCGTGGCGCGAGACATCTTTGTGGAAATTACGACCGTGCTGGTCGTGAATTCTATCAACGTAGCCATTCACATACTGACACCACGCCCTGCATGGTCTATTAGAGCAAGGCCGCAGAGGAATTCACGGAGTAGTCCCGCGGCAGAGTACGCATTGCTTGCGGCCTTGCACCTGATCCGTTC
>JAAYXS010000492.1 GCA_012515775.1 Phycisphaerae bacterium | reverse complement strand
TTCGTCATGGGGCATTTCTTCCCCAGCTACCATTTCGACCTCGACAACACGCTCTACATGTTCAGTTCCGGCCGGTACGAATACCGCAACAAGGGACTGGACGTCTTCATCGACGCGTTGGGCGAGCTCAATCGCCGCATGCAGGCCGAGAATTCTCCGGTAACCGTGGTGGCGTTCATCATCACGCGCGCGGCCTACCGGGCGCTCAATGTGGAAACGCTCAATCGCCAGGCGATGTTTCACGAGCTGCGCGACACCTGCCAGGACATCGAGCAGACCATGGGGCGCCGGCTGTTCCGCAAGGTCGCGACCGGCCGCTTGCCGGGCATCGGCGACCTGCTGGACGAATACGCGCTGGTACACCTCAAGCGGATGATGTATGCGATGCAGCGGCAGACGCTGCCCACCATCGTCACGCACGACCTGGTGGATGACGCGCACGACTTGGTTCTGCAACACCTGCGCAGCGCGCGCCTCTGGAACCGGCCGGAAGATCGCGTCAAGGTAATCTTCCATCCCGAGTTCATGAGCAGCACCAGTCCGCTGCTGGCGATGGATTACGACCAGTTTGTGCGCGGCTGTCATTTGGGCGTGTTTCCGTCGTACTACGAGCCGTGGGGCTACACGCCGCTGGAGTGCGTCGTACGCGGCATCCCGGCCATTACCAGCGACTTGAGCGGCTTCGGGCAGTACGTCATGGAGAACTTTCCCGACCACGACGCGGAGGGGATATTCGTGGCCCGCCGGCGCGACGTGAGTTTCGCGGCGACGGTGGCGCAAGTGGCGGGTTGGATGCACAGCCTGACGCGCATGTCGCGCCGCGAGCGGATCGCCCTGCGCAACCGTGCGGAAAGCCATGCCGAGGACTTCGACTGGAGCAGGCTGGAACAGCATTACGCCTCAGCCCGCCGCCTGGCCCTGCAGTTGCACTACCCCGGTCCGGACCGCGTCCCGGAAGCGCAGAAATCGACTTGAGAGCCGACTTCGAAGCAGCCGCGCTTCAAAGCAGCCGCGTTTCCGGGCTACAGCCTCGTCTCCCGCTGGAACTCGCGCTCGCGCTCCTGGCGTTCGCGCGTTGCCTGCTCCAGCGCCTGCCGTTCGACGTAGCTCAGGCTTTGAACCCCCTGCTCGGAAACCTTCTTCAAAATGCGGTCGATCTCCGCTTCGCGCCGCTGCTGCTCGCTCATCTTGGCGTCCCAGGCGCCAGGATTTGGATTCGGCGACGGCCGTCCCTCGGGATATTCGATGGGCGAGTGTGAACGCCTTCCCCCCGAACGCCGGCCAAAGAGCCGTTTGAAGAAGCCGGGCCGGTCCGCCGGCTCGTAGACCGTAAACCGGTCGTCTTCAACCAGCATGCCGGCCTGTGCCATACGCAAGCGTTGCCAGCAGGTGAGCCCACCAAAGATCGCGATGAAGAGCAGCATGCCGCCGCCCTGCAAGCCGCGCACGCCCAGGTATATCGCCCCCGCCAGCCCGATGTAGCACGCGATTATGGTTGCGCGCTGCAGGCCCACAAACGGCCAGACGATCGAATGCAGGATCTGCCCACCATCGAGCGGATAAATCGGCAGCAGGTTGAACGCCAGCAGGAAGTAGTTCACATGATAGAACACCGCCAGCACTTCGACCCACACCGGGGCGAGGTGGCTGATTCGTACCGCGCTGAACGGGTTGATTGAAAACTCCACCGTCCCGCCCGCCGTGGCGAGAATCGTCCCGCTGATCAGACACAGCAGCACGTTCACCGCCGGACCCGCCGCAACCGTGACAAACTGCGGCCATGGCCGCATGGGCGCGGCCGCGTAGGCCAATCCGCCCAGCGGCCACATCATGATGTCGTTCGCCTCTCCGCCCATCATTCGCGCGCCAAAGCAGTGTCCCAGCTCGTGGAGCAGCACGATGCCGAACAGCATGCCCCAGAATAGCCCCTCGGAAAGCCGCGCCTCGGCCGGAGCGGTCAGCAGGATGTACCCGATCCAGATTAGGAACAGCACATGGACGCGCAGATTGATGCCGAAGAGCTGCCCGATGCGAATAGAACCGCCGAGAAAATTCATTCATCCAGTCCTTGCCCAGCGTTGGCGGGGCGCCGCGGCGCTGCCCTACCGGGTCGGCGTGCCGTGGTACTGATGATAGTAGAGCAGGGCCACTATGGTCTTGGCATCGACAATACGGCCGTCGCCCACCGCCCGCAGAGCCTCCGCATAATCCATCGGCTCCAGCCGGATCTCCTCTCCCGCTCCCAGAGCCTGCGGACCGGGGCGAAGGTCGCGGGCCACAAAAACGTGCATTTGCTCGGTGCAAATACCGGGCGTGGAATAAAACGCAACCAGCGGCGTTAAGCTGCCCGCCTGATAACCTGTTTCTTCGGCCAACTCGCGGCGGGCACACTCCAGCGGCGATTCGGGCGGATCCAGCGTGCCCGCCGGCAGCTCCAGCAGCTCGCGATCCAGGGCGATCCGATAGTTCGAGATCAGCACCACGCGGCCGTCGTCGAGAAGCGGCAGAATCACGGCCGCGCCCGGATGCTCCACGATCTCGTACGTGTGCAGCTTGCCGTCGCGTGCCGGCCTCTGCCGCCGGCGAACGACAAATCTGCGAGCCGTCAAGACAATTTCACCCGCGTCCAACGTGGGCTCCTGGTTTGGATGTTTCGCCGGACGCCCCGCCCGACGCTGACCGTTTCGCGGCCTGACGTGACACTCCGGAGATTTGGCCTGTACTCAAATATCCAGATTCTTTACGCGAATCGCATTGTCCTCGATGAACTTCTTGCGATCCTCCACGTTCTCGCCCATCAGAATGCTGAACACGCGGTCAGCTTCGGCCGCATCCAGCTCGGACTGCTCGGGATCATCCGCCGTTTCGCCCACGATCACGCGCCGCATGACGCGATTGGCCGGATTCATCGTGGTTTCCCAGAGCTCTTCCTTGTTCATCTCGCCCAGGCCCTTGAAGCGCTTGATCTCGCGGCCGCGCGCCCCGACCGAGCGCACGGCGGCCGGCAGCTCCAGCAGGTTGTTCAGCTCGACCGGCGGGCCGGTGGGCGGAACCAGCACGAAGATGGCCGGGCTCAGCTCGCCGGTGATCTGCTCTTCGCGGCGGAGGAAGAGATCGCGCGCGTCGCAGCCGAAGTCGGCCAGGCGCGCCAGGCTCGCTTGCAGAGCGGGCACCTCGGTCAGCTCGTTCTTGACGACCGAGAGGCCGCGGGCCAGGTGCTCGCGGCGGTAAGCTTCGAACTCTTCCTCGGCATAGAAATAGCCCTCCAGGCCGTCGGCGTGGGCGCGGATCCGCGGCAAGGCGCCGCTCGCGCTGAGGCGCTGCATGAATTGCCCCAGACTGATCCCGCGCCGCGCCAGGATGCGCGCCTGGGCTTCGATTTCCTCCACCACGCGCAGCAGCTCACCCAGCCGCTCGGGCGGCAGCGTGCGGACTTCCTGCTGCGGGCGGCGGATTTCCAGGGCTGCGCCGGCGCGCCCCACGCGGGTCAGCAGCGCATTGAGCTCGCCGTCATCGAGCACGTACTCGGCTTTCTTGCCCTTGGAGATTTGAAAGAGGGGCGGCTGCGCGATGTACACCACGCCCTTGTCGATCAGTGGCCGCAGGTGCCGGAAAAAGAACGTCAACAGCAGCGTGCGGATGTGCGAGCCGTCCACGTCGGCGTCGGTCATCAGAATGATGCGCCCGTAGCGCAACTTGGAGGCGTCGAACTCCTCTGCTCCGATACCCGTTCCGAGGGCGCGAATGATCTCCAGAATTTCCTCGTGACTGAGCACCTTGTGCAAACGGGCCTTTTCCACGTTCAGAATCTTGCCGCGGATGGGCAGAATGGCCTGTGTCTTCGCGTCGCGGTAGCCTTTGGCCGAACCGGCCGCCGAATCCCCTTCCACGATGTACAGCTCGGTGGAATCCACGTCGCGGCTGGAGCAATCCACGAGTTTGCGTGAGAAACCGCCGCCGGACATGGCTGATTTACGGGCCGTCTCGCGGGCCTTGCGAGCCGCCTCGCGGGCCAAGGCGGCCTGCACCGCCTTGGTGACGATGCGCTTGGCGTCGGCCGGGTGCTCCTCCAGGTACATGCCCAGCATCTCGCCCACGACCGTCTCGACGAACGTGCCGACCTCGCCGTTGCCGAGCTTGGTCTTCGTTTGCCCCTCAAACTGCGGCTCGGGCACTTTAACCGCAATCACGGCGGTCAGGCCTTCGCGCGTATCGTCGCCCGTGGGCGTCGGGTGGTGCGGCTTGAGCAGGTTTTCCTTGCGAGCATAGTTATTCAAGGTACGGGTCAAGGCGCTGCGGAAACCCGACAGGTGCGTTCCGCCCTCGACCGTGTTGATGTTGTTGGCGAACGAGAGGATGTTCTCGTTATAGCCGTCGGTGTACTGGAACGCGATCTCGCAAATCAGCCGCTGCTCCGGGTCCTCGCGGTGGAAGTACACGGCCGGGTGCTGGGCCTGCTTGCCTTCGTTAAGGTGCTCCACGAACTGGCGGATCCCGTGCTCGAAGAAGAACTCCGCCTGCTTGTCACTGCGCTCGTCCGTCAGCCTGATGCGCAGCCCGGAATTGAGATACGCCAGTTCCCGCAACCGCTTTTCGAGAATGTCGTAATGGAAGTCGGTCTCGCGGAAAATCTCGCGATCCGGCTTGAAGTCCACGCGCGTGCCGCTGCGGTTACTGCGGCTAATCGCCTCGAGGGGGCGCGTGGTTTGGCCGCGTTCGAACCCGATGACCCAGACATGCCCGTCGCGCTGTACCTGCACTTCCATTCTTTCCGACAGCGCATTGACCACGCTCACGCCCACGCCGTGCAGCCCGCCGGAAACCTTGTAGGCGTTGCGGTCGAACTTCGCGCCGCCGCCCAGTTTGGTCAGGCACAGCTCGACGGCTGACATGTTGTATTCTTCCTTCATGCCGACCGGGATGCCGCGCCCGTCATCCTCGATGCTGACGGTGCCGTCCGCCTTGATTACCACGCTGATGTTGCGGCACGCCCCAGCCATGGCCTCGTCGATTGAGTTGTCGACTACTTCATAGACCAGGTGGTGCAGGCCGCGCAGGCCGGTATCGCCGATGTACATGCTCGGCCGCTTGCGGACATGCTCGGTGCCCTCCAGCACCTGGACCAGACTCTCGTCATACGCCGGCGCCGCCTGTGTGAGCTGCACGCTTGGGCCCTCAGCCAGGTTATTGTTTTCCAGACCCATTCTCGTCCAAGACAATCCTTATGGCTCGCAAACGTGGCAGTGTGCGCCGCAGCCGCTGCTGTAGCTTTCGCCGCTGTCCCAGCAGTGAAAAGCGCGTCACTGGGTCATCGACCTTGACGCACAAGACCCCGCCGGTGAAGGTCTCTACCCGCGTCGAATGCCGCACGCTCTCCGGGACCGCCTCGCGCCAGGCCTCGTGCACCAGCGCCTCTTCGCACGGTTCCGCAGCCGGCCCCGCAAAGAACTCGGCTAGCGCCGCACCCAGTGGCTGCACCTTGTACTGGCGCCGGTTCGCAACGGCCCGTTCGAACTGGCGCTGCCCAATCTCGTAAGTTGGCCTGCGCGTCATCACGCTAGCGAAACCGGCATGACCACGTATAGGAACTCGTTCTTATCGCCACCTGTGATTACGCCCGGCCGGAAGGGCTCCTGCATCTCTATGTGTACCTGCTCAAACGGCAGGACCTTAAGCGCGTCGCTTAAGAAAGCGGGGTTGAACCCGATCGCGATGTCCTCACCCTTGAATTCGATCGGTACCTCGATGCGCGCCTCACCCTGTTCGGGCGATTGCGATGAGATCACCAGTTGCTCGCGACTGAAGGCCAGCCGCACCGCCCGCGAGTCCTCGGTCGTGAGCAGCGCCGCCCGCTTAACGGCTCCGTAGAACTCCGCCCGGTCCACCACCGCCTG
>JAAYXS010000491.1 GCA_012515775.1 Phycisphaerae bacterium | reverse complement strand
GCCTCGTCATCCAGCACTTCGACCGCCAGCAGCGGAATCAGCCCGACCATGGACCGAAAGGGCAGGCGGCTGGATCGGCCATTGACCCGGGCGTGGTCGTAGTAGAATCCGTCCTGCTCGTCCCACAGGCCTGTCCCGTTCAGCGTATTGATGGCATCGGCGATGGCCACGAAGTGCTCGAAGAACTTCGAGGCGACGTCCTCGTAGGCCGGATCCTCGACCGCCAGTTCCATGGCAATGGCCAGCATGGTCAGGCAGTAGAACGCCATCCAGGCGGTGGCGTCGGCCTGTTGCAGGTGACCTCCGCCGGGCAGCGGCATGGAACGGTCGATGGGACCGATGTTATCCAAGCCGAGATAGCCGCCGCTAAACACGTGTTTGCCGGTCCGGTCCTTGCGATTCACCCACCAGGTGAAGTTGATCAACAGCTTGTGAAAGGCGCGCTCCAGGAAGGACCGATCGCGCTGTCCGCGCTGCCCGGTGATCTTGTAGACTCGCCAACAGGCCCAGGCATGCACGGGCGGGTTGGCATCGTCGAGATTGAATTCATATGCCGGCAGGGCGCCGGAGGGGTGCATGTACCATTCGCGCAGGAATAGGATCAGTTGCTGCTTGGCGAAATGTGGATCCAGTTGCGCCAGCGGCAGCATGTGGAATGCCAGGTCCCAGGACGCGTAGTAGGGGAACTCCCATTTGTCGGGCACCGACACCACGTCGCGATTGAACAGGTGCGTCCAGTTGCGATTGCGGTCGTGCACGCGCGGGGGCGGAGGCGGTTGGAGCGGATCGCCTTCCAGCCAGTTGTGGACGACATAGTGGTAGAACTGCTTGGACCACAATAGCCCGGCATAGGCCTGGCGGCTGATGCGCTGTTCGTCTTCACTGGCCTTCTCAGGAATCACTTCCGCGTAATAAGCGTCGGCTTCCTTGATGCGCTGGGTGAAGATGCGCTCGAATTGCGGGCCAAAAGGCTGCGCCGGCCGCTCCTCTTCGTCGAACAGCCGCAGGCGCAGCACTACCGTGCTATCCGGCGGAATCTCCAGTACGTAATACGCGGCCGCCTTGGTACCGGTCTGCTGCGGATTTACCGCCCCAGTCTGGTTGTGGATCACGTACTGATGGAACGCGTCTTTTAGGTAGGGGTTCTCGCCGGGCACCTGGTACAGTCGCTCTGTATTCGTCTCATTGTCGGTGAAGAGGAAGCGGGGCCCTTCGCCATTTGGCGCCGGGCCGACGCGCAAGTGAAAGCGGCCCAGTGTCTCGTGATCGCACGTCATCTCGCTCGGGCCGGTCAGTGCGATCCGCGGCTTGGGCCAGCACCCCTCAAACCCGCAGCCCCACGACCAGGTGTTGCGAAACCACAAAGTCGGCAGCACGTGCAGCGCCGCCCGTTCCGGTCCGCGATTGCTCAGGCTGATCCGAATGAGTACATCATTGGGCGAGTTCTTGGCGTACTCGGCCAGAACGTCAAAGTAGCGCCGCTCGTCGAAGATGCCCGTATCCTGCAGCTCAAACTCGCGTTCATAGCGGTTGCGGCGGCCGTTCTCGGCCACCAGTTGCTCGTACGGAAATTCGGCTTGCGGGTACTTATACAGAGCTTTGGCGTACGTATATGTCGGCGTTGCGTCGAGGTAGAAATAGCATTCCTTGACGTCCTCGCCATGATTGCCTTCGGGGTTCGTTAATCCGAACAGGCGCTCTTTCAGAATTGGATCGCGGCCGTTCCATAGCGCCAGTGCAAAGCACAGGCGGCACTGCCGATCGGTGAAGCCCAGCAGCCCATCCTCGCCCCAGCGATAGGCCCGGCTGCGGGCGTGCTCGTGCGTGAAATAGCGCCACGGGTTGCCGGCGGCCGAGTAATCCTCGCGCGTGGTACCCCATTGGCGCTCGGCCAAGTATGGGCCCCAGCGCTTCCAATCCTTGTCACGGCGAGCATCCTCCGCCAGGCGCCGGACCTCGATATCCCCCGCAGTCTTGCGTGCCATAAAATTGCCTTTCTGTACTTCTGTATCGCGGGGTCATCCACTAATGGTAATTATTTGCTTAATGCCCGGCGTGAGCTTGACCAGGAACTCCGGGGCCGCCTCGATTGGATGGCGCCCGGTGATCAGCGCCGGCACGGTGTTCGGCCAGCG
>JAAYXS010000490.1 GCA_012515775.1 Phycisphaerae bacterium | reverse complement strand
GGCCCCTGTAATCTGATCGCGAGACTGCTAGAATAGGCTGTAATGCTCACGGCCGGCCGTCTTAATCGGTTGGTTCGTGTCGGCTGTTCGGGTCTGAAGAAACTGCGTATTCCGGTACGGCGCGATAGGAGCGGCGAGTGGAGGCTGGGGACACGGGTCAGCCACTATGGCCAATCGTAATCTACGCGGGCGCTTGTGTGACGTTGGCGGCGAGCATGCTGCTGGCCTCGTACGTCCTCGGCGAGCGGCACCGGCAACATGCGACAGGTGAACCGTACGAATCGGGCATAGTCTCGACCGGCTCGGCGCGGCTGCGGTTTCCAGTTAAGTACTACCTGGTGGCGGTGGACTTCGTGATTTTCGATTTGGAGGCGGCCTTTCTGTTTGCCTGGGCGGTGGCAGTGCGCCAGGTGGGGTGGACCGGGTTTATAGGAGCGGCCGTCTTTATCGGCGTGCTGCTGGTCGGCCTGGTGTACCTGATACGTGGAGGTACGCTGGACTGGGCGACGCGCGGAGGACGAGGTTACGCATGACTGACGAGGCGCCGAGCACGACCGAGCCGCGCGATCAGGCCTACCTGGGTCGGACTGGATTGCCCGGCACCGACGAGTTTGAGAAAGTGGCCCAAGGCAACTTTCTGCTGACGCGACTGCACGATCTGGTGGCCTGGTGCCGACGGAATTCCGTCTGGCCGTTCAATTTCGGGCTTTCCTGCTGCTATGTGGAGATGGCGACCAGCTTCACCAGTAAGTACGACATTGCGCGGTTTGGTGCGGAGGTGATCCGTGGCTCGCCGCGCCAGGCTGACTTGATCGTGATTGCCGGCACGGTATTCATGAAGATGGCCCCGGTCATTCAGCGCCTTTATGAGCAGATGATGGCGCCGCGCTGGGTGATCTCCATGGGGTCGTGCGCCAATTCCGGCGGAATGTTTGACATTTACAGCGTGGTACAGGGGGTGGACAAGTTTCTGCCGGTGGACGTGTATGTGCAGGGCTGTCCGCCGCGGCCGGATACGTTCATGGAGGGGCTATTGCTGCTGACAAGGCTGGTGGGTACGGAGAAGCGGCCGCTCAGTTGGGTAGTAGGGCCGCAGACTGTCGAGCGGCCGCCGGTGCCGATCATGCGCGACCTGAAACGTGCCCAGCGGCAACGAGTGACGGAACTGCCTAACCCGGATCAGGTGTGAGTCAAGCACGATGAGCAGTGCGCCGACAACTCGACCGGCCGGAACTGGTGTGGCCGCGGAACTGGAAAGCCGGTTCGCGGACGCCATTCTGGACACTCAGGCCGCCGCGGACGGCTTACCCACGCTGTGGATTACGCCGCAGCGGGTGCGCGACGTGCTGCGCTGGCTGAAAACAGACGCGCCGCAGCCATACCGGATGCTCTACGACCTGACGGCGCTCGACGAGCGCGTCCGCAAAAACGGGCATCAGCAGTTGCGGCCGGACTTCAGCGTGGTGTACCACCTGTTCTCATTTGAGCGGAACGCGGACATACGCCTGAAGGTGGCGCTGCACGGCGACTCGCCTGCAATACAGACAATCACCGACATTTGGCCGGCGGCGAACTGGTACGAACGCGAAGTGTGGGACATGTTCGGGATCCGGTTCGAGGGGCATCCGGATCTGCGGCGTATTCTGAATCCGCCGGGCTGGGTGGGCCATCCGCTGCGCAAGGATCATCCGGCCCGCGCCACGGACATGCCTCCGTTTCTGCTGTCGCACGCGAAGGAGACGGCCGAACAGGAGCGGCTGCGCTTTCACCCTGAGGAGTGGGGGCTGAAGCGGCAGAGCGAACAGAGCGACTTCATGTTTCTGAACCTGGGTCCGCATCACCCGGGAACGCATGGCGTTCTGCGACTGGTATTGCAGCTCGATGGTGAGGAGATCGTCGACGTTGTTCCGGATATTGGCTATCACCACCGCGGGCAGGAGAAGATGGGGGAGCGGCAGAGCTGGCACAGTTATATTCCATATACTGATCGCATCGACTATCTCGGGGGCGTGACGAACAATTTGCCGTATGTGCTGGCGGTCGAGCGGCTGGCGGGGATCACGGTGCCGCCGCGAGCCCAGGTCATTCGGGTCATGCTTTCGGAGCTGTTCCGCATTATCAGTCACCTGGTGTGGTATGGCACGTTCTCGCAGGACCTGGGGCAGATGTCGCCGGTGTTCTATATGTTCACCGATCGCGAGCGGGCGTTCTCCATAATTGAAGCGATCTGCGGGGCGCGCATGCACCCCAACTGGTTCCGCATCGGCGGAGTGGCGGACGACTTGCCGCAAGGCTGGGAGCGGCTGGTGCGGGAATTTCTGGATTACATGCCGCCGCGGCTGCGCGAGTACGACAAAGTCGTCCTGCAGAACCGGATTTTCAAGGCCCGCACCCAAGGCATCGGCGCCTGCACGCGTGACGAGGGCATTGAATGGGGTATGACCGGGCCGATGCTACGGGCGTGCGGCTTTGAGTGGGATTTTCGTAAGAAACAGCCATATTCAGGCTACGAGCAATTTGAATTTGATATTCCGGTGGGCGAGCGCGGCGACATGTATGACCGGGCTTTGGTGCGCGTGGCTGAGATGCGGCAGAGTTTGCGGATCATAGAGCAGTGTCTGCGCAATATGCCGGGTGGGCCGGTCAAGTCGGACCATCCGTTGACCACGCCGCCGCAAAAGCGCTACACCATGCATGACATCGAAACGCTCATTGACCATTTTTTGAATGTGAGTTGGGGTCCCGTGATTCCACCCGGCGAATGCTCATTCCGCACGGAAGGAACCAAGGGCGCCTACAGCTTTTACCTGGTGAGCGATGGCAATACGATGAGCTACCGTACGCGCGTCCGGACGCCCTCTTTCCCGCATTTGCAGATGGTGCCGCTGATGACGCGCGGCCGCATGATACCGGACCTGGTTGCTATTTTGGGAAGCGTTGACTATGTGCTCGCGGACGTGGATCGCTAGAGGCCGTCGCCGATGCTGAGTGATATCGAGAAGCGCGAGATTGAACAGGAGCTGGCGCATAATCACCAGAAGCGCGGGGCTGCGCCGGAAGCGCTCAAGATCGTGCAACGGCATCGCGGCTGGGTCTCGGACGAGGCGCTGCGGGATACGGCCGAGCTGCTGGAGATGAGTCCGGCTGAGCTGGACGAAGTGGCGACGTTTTACAATCTCATATTCCGCAAGCCGGTCGGGCGGCACGTGATACTGATCTGCAATAGCGTGAGTTGCCACATCATGGGATACCCCGGACTGCGCGAGCACTTGCGGGCGCGGCTCGGTATAGACTTCGGCCAGACCACTGCGGATGGCAAGTTTACGCTGCTGCCTATGGTGTGCCTGGGCGCCTGCGACCGCGCCCCGGCTATGATGATTGACGAGCAACTATACGGCGAGTTGACGCCGGAGAAAATAGACGAGGCTTTGGCAAGCTACGCTAAGTAGAGAGAGCTGTGGAGAAGCCGCTTACAAAGAACATCCGTCGGGGTGAGGAGCCGCTCGACCTGCGCGGCTATGAGCGGGCCGGCGGTTATCAGGCGCTGCGCAAGGCGATCAAGGAGATGACGCCGCAAGCGGTGCAGGAGACGGTGAAGGCCGCCAAGCTTCGCGGGCGCGGCGGAGCGGGCTTTCCGACGGGTGTGAAGTGGAGCGCCATGCCGCCGCTCGAAGGGTCGCGTCATCCGCGCTTTCTGACAGTCAACGCCGACGAGATGGAGCCGGGGACGTTCAAGGACCGGCTGCTGCTGGAGGGCGATCCGCACCAGATGGTGGAGGCGGTGATCGTCAGCGCCTACGCGATCCAGGCGGATGTAGCATACATTTTCCTGCGCTGGGCCTATCACCTGGCGGCGCGGCGCTTGCAGGCCGCAATCCGCGAAGCGCATGCCGCAGGTTATTTGGGCTGGAACATCCTGGGGTCGGGCTACAGTCTGGAATTGCACGTCCATAGTAGCGCCGGACGCTATATGTGCGGCGAGGAAACCGGGTTGCTGAATGCGCTGGAGGGAAAACGGGCGAACCCGCGCACCAAGCCGCCCTATCCCCAGATGGTGGGGCTGTGGGGCCTGCCGACGGTAGTCAACAATGTGGAGACGCTGTGCTGTGTTCCGCATATAGTGAATCATGGCGCGGAATGGTTTCGCAAGTTGAGTCTGACTGCGGATGG
>JAAYXS010000489.1 GCA_012515775.1 Phycisphaerae bacterium | reverse complement strand
GGACGGTCCTCAGTGATTTCAGCATCCCATTCGATGGGCTGCCCGCTGTCCGGGTCGCGTGAGACGAAATGCAAATGCCGGTCGTCGTGCTGGTCCACGCGTTCCATAAGGGGCAGAAATTGCACAATCGCTTCGGGGTCGCACCACAGGCGGTACAACTCTTGCGGCGAGCGCATTACTGTCATGCTGTTTTCCGTCCGCAGTTCGCGCGTGAACGGGTTGCTCAGCTTGTCCGCGTCTTCCGCGCGAACGCCGAAAGTCTCGTACAGCGCGCAGTGCCCGGTTAGGCCGCGCCGCAGCAGGTAAGCGCCGCCCGCCGCCAGCGAGACGCCCAGCAGCGGGTGCCGGCCGACCAGCATCCTCAGCGCCGCCAGGGCGGCCGTGCCTCCGACCGCCACCGAGGCTATACGCTCAGCCTGGCCGACGTTTGCCTCCGTTTTTGTGTTTCGGGCGACCGCCGCGCCGCCGTGCTGAATCGCAACCATATCTCAACTCCGCTTGTGCCGTTCGTCCGGCGACATCTCCGCCGGCCGCTATGAACTCGCCTCAGGCCACCGCGGCGCTTACTCGTGCCCGAAATGACGTACGAGCTTGCTGTACAGACCCAGCGCCAGGAAGGTCGGCGCCCATTGGCCCACGAACTGCGCGTGCTCGCGGCGGTTCATGATCTGCAAGACCAATGAGGTGACAATCGCGGCGCCCGCGGCCCACAGGAACGTATCGCTGGGCAGCCGCGAGGTCTGCTCCTCGATGACTTGGGTCAGCTTTGTTCCGCCGTTCCAGCCCTTCAGGCGGTTGCGCATGCTTTCCATGGATAGTCCTCGTTTAGAGTATTCGCAAAAACCGGCGACTGGCCGGCAATAAACCGGGATTAGTCGCCACGCCGCTGTGCTCGGCGGCCATTCCGACTCGCTCCAATGAGTATCTGTAGATGGGCTGACGCGCTACTGAATTTGGCATGAAACCCGCGTTACGGCCGGTGCCGCGCGAGGCTTGATGGGTGGGCGCGGCTGGGACGCGCGGGGTTTACAGTCCCAGCCGGGCGGCGACCCGGGCGGAGATCGTCTGGCGGGTTATAAATAACTTTTCCCACGGGTCACGTTTAAGCTTTGCTAAGCGCTGCGGGATGTTTTTGACGGTGTAACTGGCCGGACCGATTTCCGGCGAAAGCTCATCCCACGCCAGCGGAGTGGAAACCGGCGCGCCGGAGCGGGCCCGGGTTGAATAGGGTGCAATGGCCGTCGCGCCGCGCGCATTGCGAAAGTAATCAATGAATATTTTGCCCGGCCGGCGTGACTTGCTCATGGTCGCCAAATATCGCTGCGGCGCGACCCGCGCCAGGCGCTGCGCCACCGCCCGAGTGAACGCCTGAGCTTGGTTCCAGTCGCAGCGCCGCGCAATCGGCACGATTACGTGCAGGCCCTTGCCGCCGGAAGTCTTTACAAAGCTCTCCAGCCCCAATTCGTCCAACAACGCGCGCAGCTCGCGGGCCGCCTGGATGACCTGCTCCCAATTCACCTCGGGGGCCGGGTCCAAGTCGAAGTACAAGCGGTCGGGCCGCTCGATGTTATCCGTGCGCGCTCCCCAGGGATGAATCTCGAGCACGCCGAACTGCACCAGGCTGATCAATCCGGCCAAGTCGGAGATGGTGATCTGCACGGCGTCCGGCTCGCTGCGCGCCTGGTTCTTCTCGCGGATCCGCACGCCGTGGATCGTGTCCGGTAACGATTCGCTGACGTGCTTCTGGTGGAAGCAGTTCTTCACGCGGCCTTCGGGACAGCGCACGACCGCCAGAGGCCGGTTCACAATGTGCGGAAGTATCCAATCCGCTACTGTGGTGTAGTATTCGGCGAGCGCGGCTTTGGTCACTTGCTGCTCAGGGTAGAGCACGCGATCCGGGTGTGTGAGGCGCACGCCGGCGATAACCAGTTCGTCAGCGCGCGCTGCGACAGCCGTCGCTGCTGTGGGGTTACCGCGGCTTTGTCCACGCGACGGCTTCGTAGTTTGGCGTTCGCGCGACGGCTTCGCACTGTGGCGGGCGGCGGCGCTCTCTGCACGGTCTTGGGCAAGACTCCCGACGCCGTTCTCGCGCACGACCTCATCGGCGCGTTTGTCCTCACGCAAGCCCAGGAATGACGGATGTCGAAGAATGCCTTCGCGCGTCCACGAGCCGAATTCAACTTCGGCCACCAACTCGGGGCGGACCCAATGTACCCCGCGGCCCTCCGCGCCGGTCGGAGGATTCGTGACCGGCGGTAGCT